>JACDGC010000158.1:1791-7730 GCA_013815535.1 Ktedonobacterales bacterium | reverse complement strand
GGTTTATCCAGGAAACGATCATAGCCAGAACGATGCATCTGCGGCGAAGTGACCGCCGAGATCATGATGATAGGTGGCACCGAGGCACCCATGTTTGCGGCGTTGGCACGCAGAGCGGCGATCAACTCGCCACCGTTGAGGCCGGGCATCATATAATCAGTCGTGATGAGGTCTGGGTGCGCGCTGAGCGCAAGCTCCAGCCCTTTGCTCCCGTTATAAGCAAGCAATGCGGTGTACCCAGCATCTTCCACCACCAAGCGGATGGCATCCGCAATGGGCCGCTCGTCTTCGACAATTAAGACGAGGGCCTCTTCAGCGGATGACTCCTCTTGATCGGCGGCTGTTTCTGCCGCTGGTTCATGGTGTGCGTGTTTTGCCCCTTTGCCAGCGCCACTCACGGTGCACCCTCCCCTGTGATGTCGCTGCTTCCGCTCGCATTCTTTGTGCCATGTGAGCGTCCGTTCCCATCTTTGGCTGGCTGTGCGTCCAACGGACCCCCTTCGCTGATGGAGGTGAAGATGCCCGGTTCACTCTCCGTAGGCTTTAGCACGCGAATGCCATAGGGCGCCATGATGACGAATTCGCGCAAAGTCGCGTTGTCATGGGCAGAAAAGCGCGTCTTCAGCACTGTGATGATGCGGTGCAGCCGCCCCCGCTCATCAATCTGGCGCAACTGAATGACGTTTTCCGCGAGAACCGAGATTGGCTCATTGGTAAAGGCCAGGTCGGTGTTGCTATATTGGTTGCTCTCTTTGATGAACAGGGCCGTGACGCCTCGAATTCGCAGTTCCTCAACCATCGCCGCCATATAGTTATGCACCCGTAGTGGCGCGTAATCACTGACCGCGCGAAAGAGTTCATCGACGCTATCAACGACCAGCCGTTGGGCATGGGTGCGGTCCAGCACTTCAAAGAGTTGTTCCAACAGGATGTCTGGATTCATTTCGACAGGCGGCCAGCGCAACAAGGTCAAGTTGCCCGCTGGGGCCAGGGCACGCTGGAGCGCGGGACCGAGATCAAATGGTTGGGTCTTTTGCAGCAACTGTTCGACGCTCTCGCGGAACCCCACATACACCGTAGGCTCACCCGCCTCGGCCCCTGTCAGCGCAAAATGCAGCGACAAAAAGGTCTTGCCATTGCCCAACGGGCCCACCAACATGGTGCTGGTGCCCCGCGTCACCCCACCGCTGAGGGCGGCATCCAATTCGTCCAGACCAAAGCGCGCGCGTTGCGCTGGCGCGGGGAGGGTGGTCACGGGGGGGGCGATGGGGATGACCCCATGGTTGAGCGTCCGGGTGACACGCGCTTCCAAGCGTGGGTACACAACAGTCCCCGCAGCGCTCAAGCCCAGCCCATGCAATCCTGAAAGCGGTGCGGCCCCCCGCATTTTGATGATCTCCACACCACGCCACTGCTGCACTCCGCGCAAGGTATAATGCAGCCCCACGATGACATCCCCGGTGGTCGCTTCCGGGAAGAACGAGGGATCGCGCGGGTCGGCTTCGCTGGTGATGATGGTGGTGGTGCCAAGGGTGCTCAGGGTCGTCCCTACGTCGAAGAGGAAGCGACGAGCAGCCTGCATGTCACCATCCACCCCACGGATGCCACGGAAGCCATCCAACACCACTAACCCCGCCCCCGCCCGAAACGCCAAGGACATCATCTCTTCACCGGTCGCCTGCAAGCCATCCACGAGGAAGTTTTGCAGGCTCAGGAACTGCACCTGATCCCCCACCAAATCGCCATCATAAAATGAAAAGGTGCTCAGATGAGCGATCAGCTTGGTGGTTGGCTCCGAGAGGGCGGTGAAGACGATGGCTTTGCGCCCCATCGCAGCGGCGGCAAAGGCCATCTGGTTTGCCAGCGTTGTTTTGCCGCTGCCAGGAGGGCCAACGACAATCGTCAGCGCCCCACGTGGCAGCCCGCCACCCAGCACGGCATCAAGATTTGGCACCCCAGTGGGATCAAGCCGAATGCGCGAATGTTCATCGCGCTGGCGCTGCTTTCCGCCCATCGTCTTTCCTCATTTCCTCGCCAGAATATCGTGTTGGTTGCGAAAACCCCTGTGCTACCCCAGACACCACCTGCTCGCCCATCGCCTTACCCTAAATAGACCCCACCGCGGTGTAACACAAATGTAGCTTGTTGCTGGCAGCATAACACATCAGATGCATTTTCTCATCTACGCGAACCGAGTGATTGTGAAACGTTCCTCAGTTTGAGACAAATTTCCTCTGCGTATCTGAGAGGTCCTGATTGAAGCTCTGCTGGCACGGCACCATCCCATTGAAGGATATGTCGTCTGACAAATCATGGCACGAGGATCATATACTCAAAGGTGATGAGCGTCTTGCAGGCAAGGGAGGAAGGCAAGCGATGTTATCACATGATGGCATGGCAATGGATGCCCCCTCGCCCGATATGTTGTTGCGTGCCCAGATGGTGGCGCAGCTCGAAAAGCAGGGGCGCATCCGTCAACCTGCCGTGGCGGCAGCGATGCGCGCAGTGGGGCGGCACCACTTCATCCCCCACGTGCCATTGGACCGCGCCTATGCAGATGATGCCATCGTCACCAAGTGGGATGCCGACAAAACCGCCCTCAGCTCCGCTTCGCAGCCGGCCATGATCGCCATCATGCTCGAACAACTGGATGTGCAGCCTGGCATGCATGTGCTGGAGATCGGCGCGGGGACGGGCTATAATGCGGCCCTGTTGGCGCACCTCGTCGGTCCGGGAGGCCACGTGACCTCTATGGACATCGACGATGACATCGCCGCCGCCGCGCGCGCGCATCTGTTGGCAGTGGGGCTGGGCGCAGACCGCGTGACCGTGGGGGTGGGTGATGGCGCGGCGGGTTGGGCCGCCGCCGCCCCCTATGACCGCATCATCCTCACCGTCGGTGCCTGGGATGTGGCGCGGGCGTGGTTCGAGCAATTGGCCGAGCACGGGCGGCTCGTCTTGCCGCTGGCGTTGCGCACCGCGCAGGTGAGTGTGGCGCTTGATCGCGTGGGTTCGCAGCTACGCACAGCTTCGCTGCACCCCTGTGGCTTCATCCGTCTGCGAGGGGCCTTCGCGGGGCCAGAGGTGCAGCTTACCCTGGATGATGCCGTGGGCCTCCGGTTGCTGGCCGAGCCACCGCTGCCATCCGTCGCGCAGATCACCACCTTGCTGGCGCTCCCACCGCGCATATTGTCGCTGCCCCCTCACGCCAACGATGGCTTGCGCTATCTGCTGGCCTTCACGGAACCCAATGTCGTTTCGCTGTTCGCGCCAGCGCCCCACCGCACCCTCGGCAGCCAGGCACTAGGCATCCTCACGCCCGAGGGAGACTCGGCGTGCTTCTTGGCGCTGCATGGGCACCACCAGCCAAACTTGCAACGGGTTGAATATGGCGCGGCGACCGCAGGCATTGCCATGGAGGCCGCCATCACGCGCTGGGGAGCGCTGGGCCACCCCACCCTGAGCGATTGGTCGCTGACGCTGCATCCCCATGCTGAGCCACCACCAGCCAAGCCCCAAACCTTCTGGCTGCCCAAAGCTGCCTGGGTGATCGAAGCGCGGGTGGGGCGGGAAGCGTAGCGCAATTAGCCCACGCTCATGTCAGTGATGGCTGCGCGACCGCTGAGCGGGGCATCTCGGGATGCTTGGCGGGGTCGTTGAAGTGGGGCAACCCCAGCGTCTGACGGACCGCGCTGATGCCACGATAGACCTGGGTGGGGGATAGCCCCAACTCAGCCGCGATGGCCTTGTGAATGCCGACCGGGGGCACCGGCAGATAGCGATCATAGGCCGCGCGAATGCGATCGAGATCAGCGAGTTCGCCCTGATACCCTTGCATATCCCACCAGCTTGGCATCTGCATGCGGGCACGCAGGTCGCGCACCGCCTCTTTCACCACCCGTTTGGGGATGTGCAACTCGTTGGCGATTTGCGTGCGAATGCCGTCGAACTCGGGCTGGGCCAGGGCCAGATAGCGCGCCTCAATGGCGGCGATATGTGCGGGGGTCACTTCAAAATGCGGCACCGGGGGCTTCGGCTCACGCGGCGGGCGTGGCGTCCTGGGGGTGAGGCTTGGCCGACCAGTGGCGGTGGTGGTGGGCGTGGCACCGCCTGGGCGCGCCACACGGTCGGTGGTGGGCACCGGCACCGCTGCTGTGTAGGGCGTGGTGGCATCGCGCACGGGTGACTTCGCCATCCAGGCGGGCTTGCCTGCGGTGGGGGGGGTGACGACGGCTTTATTCGAGGCCCCCTGAGCCTTATGCTGGCGGCGTTTGCGTTCACACTCTTCACAAAACAGTTGCGACGCTCGGGTGGCCCGAAAAGGTTTGCCGCAGTCGCCACACTTCAATTTAGTCTTCGACATGATCACGCTATCCTTCCTATGATCGCTGCCGCGTGCGACGACTGACGGGGCCAGCCCGACACGCATACTGAATGAGTCCCCGTTCTCAATATCTCAGTATAATGCGTGGCGCGGCATGCGTCAACCGCTTCGCTGATTCGTCGTCGCGTCGGTGGCTGCCAACCACCAGATCAGCACATCCAGCCGCCGAGCGAAATGCAACACTGGGGGCGTGTCAGGCAAGGTGATGCCCGCCGCCAGCGCCAGGGTGTTGGTGGTGATCTCCGCCGTCGCCGCTTGGAGGGGCCACGACGCATGGCGAATGTCGCCACGCAGAAGGCGACCACGACCATCAGTGGTGTAGAGGCAATAGCGCTCCGTCAAAAAGTGGGCCAGGCTGCCTGGCGCGGCGTGCACGGGCGAGCTGCTGGGCCGATAGGTCGCGCTGAAGGCGCCCAGGCCAGCCATCCCTCGACCGCGCCGACTGGCATAGGTGACAGCCTCAGCACTGGTCGCCACGGTGAAGCGCGCATTGAAGTAGGGCAGATGAAACACGCCGCGTGCGATGGCCACCGCGACCGGGTTGCCAGCATCCAAGCTATAGAACCACACGCCGGGCTTCCCATTGGCCGTCACATAGGTGCGCACATTGATCTCGGGAAAAGCCGAAAGCCATGGCACCGGGGGAATGCCACGGGGACGCACGCCACCCATCACGAATGGCACCACACCCACCCACGCCATGCCATCAAAAGTGTCGAGCGTCAGCCCAGCGGGCAGCGTGCCGCGTAACGTTGCGGGCGCGACGGGCCAGTGGGCAAACAGCAAGTCATGCCAGGTTTGGCGCATCACCCATGGCGCGGGTGGCACAGGCCACGGGTGCGGCGCCTGGGCGAGGATGGCGCGGGGCGCTGGTTCTTGCCCAGGCGACCAGATCGCGTTGTTCCCCGGCGGCGTTTCCGCGCTGGGCTCGGTCAGCATGCTAGTCGCCTCTTTCTCATGGGCACGCGGAGCTTCTCTTCATATGATAGCGTGAAGGAACGAACGCATGACAGAACGAGGAGGCGCTGATGGATGCGCTGGGCGGCATTCGGGTGGCCGATTTCACGCGCGTGGTGGCGGGGCCATATTGCACGATGTTGTTGGGCGACCTGGGGGCCAATGTCATCAAGGTCGAAGAGCCCGGGCAGGGCGACGACAGCCGGAAGTGGGGTCCCCCCTTCGTCAATGGCGAAAGCACCTATTTCCTTTCGGTCAATCGCAACAAGCGCAGTGCCTGCCTGGATCTGCGCACGGATGAGGGCCGCGACCTCGCCCGCACCCTCATCGCGCAGAGCGACATCGTCGTTGAAAACTTTCGCGTTGGCTTCATGGCACGCCTAGGGCTGGACTATGCCGCCCTCCGTGCCGAACACCCACGCCTCATCTATTGCTCGATCACGGGGTATGGGCAAGCGGGGCCCTATCGGCAACGCGCGGGCTATGATGTCATCGTTGCCGCGCAGGGCGGCTTGATGGGCATCACGGGCACAGCAGGGGGTGAGCCCGTCAAGACCGGGGTGGCACAGCTTGATCTGGCCACGGGTCTGTATGCGTA
>JACDGC010000158.1:0-1781 GCA_013815535.1 Ktedonobacterales bacterium | reverse complement strand
GCGTTATATCATCGCGAACGCACGGGGCAGGGGCAATACATTGAAGTGTCGCTGTTGAGCACGCAACTGGCAACGCTCATCAACGCCGCCAGCATGTATCTGGTCGCGGGTGAGGTGCTGACGCCCCAAGGCAGCGCGCACGCCTCCATCGTCCCCTACCAGGCATTCGCTGCGTCGGATGGCTACATCGTCATCGGCGGCGCGAATGACAAGCTCTTCGCGCAACTGGCGGAGCTGCTGGGCCACCCCGAGTGGCCCCGTGACCCGCGCTTCGCGACGAACGCGGATCGCGTTGCCCACCGTGCCACGCTGCTGCCGCTCATCGCAGCCATCATCCGCACCGACACCGTCGCCGCGTGGGAAGCCCGGCTGGCCACCACGGGCATCGCCTATGCCCCCGTCAACGCGATGGATGCCGTCTTTCGTGACCCCCAGGTGGTGGCGTCGGGGCAGGTGGTGACGGTGGAGCATCCCACCGTCGGCCCCCTGCCGCTGGTGGGGCCAGCCGCCTCGCTCGGCGCGACGCCCGCCAGCGTGCGGCTGCCGCCGCCCACCCTGGGGCAGCACACGGCAGAGGTGGTCCAGGCGCTCCGTCTCGGCCACTTCCCGGCGCTGGTCGCCGACTCCCAGTGAATGACGCTCATACTGAGGCGCTCTTGTCTAGCGCACTACAATCTGAAAGTGGTTTCGCGGAGTGGCATTCGTGGGACACGCACAATCCTCAGCGCGAATGGGCAAGCCCGCACGCGCGATGGCAACACTCCGTGTGATCGGTTGGCTATCCCTGCGTGGGATGCATGAAGAGGAGCAACAGGCAACATGGCAGAACGACTTGATGGGACGGTGGCCCTGGTGACAGGCGCCAGCAGCGGCATTGGTGAAGCGACGGCCCGCGCGCTGGCGGCACAGGGGGCCGCAGTGGCGGTCGTCGCCCGCCGCAAAGAGCGTCTGGATCAATTGGCTGAAACGATCACCAGCCAAGGCGGCAAGATTTTGGTGATCGAAACGGATGTGACGGATCAGGCACAGGCAAGTGCCGCTGTGGCGCGCACGGTCGCGGAATTGGGGCGGCTCGACACGGTCGTGAATAACGCGGGCGTGATGCTGCTTGGCCCCGCCGTTGGCGCGCCCTTGGAAGAATGGGACCGCATGGTCGCGCTGAATGTGCAGGGGTTGCTCTACATCACCCATGCCGCGCTCGACCACCTCATCAAGGCTGCGGCGGATTCGCCTCGGCGGGTGGCAGACCTGATCAACATCAGTTCCGTGGCGGGGCGCGTCGCCCGCAGCGGATCGAATGTCTATAACTTGACCAAGTTTGGCGTCGCCGCGCTCAGCGAATCATTGCGCCAAGAGTTAGCGGGCCGCCATGTGCGCGTCGCCTCGGTCGAGCCAGGTGCCGTTGCAACCGAACTCACTTCGCACCTGCGACCCGAGGTGCAAACGCAGATGCGGCAGCGCATTGGCAACATCGATCTCTTGCAAGCTGAAGACATCGCCGACGCCATCCAATACATCGTGACGCGTCCGCGCCATGTGGCGATCAATGAATTGCTCGTGCGCCCCACCGAGCAAGAGGGCTAAGTTTCAGCATGAGCCACCGCGCAGGGGGCTGCCTTCCAAAATAGCGGAGGCAACCCCTTGACAAAAGCAACGGCCAACGCCTACCCTTGAAAATGAACTTGTTCATTTTTGAGAGGGGGACGATCATGCATGAGCCATCGCCACTGTTGACCAGATATACGCTCAGCAGTGCAACACTGGGGGGGATGCTCTGGCTG
>JACDGC010000157.1 GCA_013815535.1 Ktedonobacterales bacterium | reverse complement strand
CCCCCCCCCCCCCCCACTCTCGGTGCGCGCGTCGCCGCGAAGCCAGCAAGAAAAGAGGCTGGGTGCGGGGGGAGTAAACCGCACCCTCGTAACGAGAACGGCATAGCCTGCCAGGCCGCTCCACCACAGGCCGCAACGGGCCTTTCATCCTTAAGGGTACCCCCCCATAGAAAGTGAAATAACGCAATGGACCTGGAAACCTATACGGCGCTGGTACAACGGTGGCAGCCCCAGATGGCCACGCCGCCGATGGTGGCGGGTTGGCTGGTGCGTATTGCCCGCCAGGTGCCGCATTTGGTGCGGCGATTGGAGCGGGCGCGGGCAGGGGCGTCGCTGCCCATTGACCGGACTGAGGCGACGTTACGGCGTGACCTGGGCTATGTCCTCTATCTGGTGACGCGCCTCGCCTTGGCGCATGGCTGGACGCCCGCCGAGGTGCTAGATGACTGCGTAGCACGTTGGCAAGAGCGCAGGGCCGTAACAGCGCAGGACTTGGCAGCGGCACGCCTGGCGGCAAGTAAGGGAGCATAACAGTCATGGTGTGTAGCGAATGTGGTAGCCCGAACGATGTCTGCGAGCATTGCGGTGTGTGTGCGGCATGTTTGCCCTTGAGCGAACTGCGTGAGGGCTGCGATGATGAGGAAGTCCTGCTGGAAGGGGGGGCCGATTGATGCTGAAACAACGGCGCACGGATGCGTGGCTGGCGCTGGGTCTCGACCCATTGGACCCCGACCTGTGGGCGATGCTCGGCGGCTTCCTGGCGACGCGCGCTCACCATGCGGCCTACTGGCATGATGTGCCGCCACTGCTGCAACCCTTGCTGTGGTCGTCACGTGAGGCGTTGGCGGCGCGGCATTTCTGGCATGCCCGCGAACTGCTGCCCGTCTTCTACCGCACGGGGTGGGGCTGGCGGCTGCGCACCGATTGGGTGACGCGCGTGGGTCAGATGCGCCAGTACGACATGCATGCGCCGATGAATCACACCGGGCGCGTGACCGGGCCAGATAGCTCGGTGGGTCCTGCGGATTTTCCATTCTGAGGGGGTGGGTCATGACGGCAGCAACGCCGAGCTATCGGGTCGTGGGGTGGGGCGTGGATACGCTCAAGGTGAGTGCGGTGGGGCTGCTCAAGCCGGATGTGGTGGCGCTGCTCAACGCGCTGCAAGCGAAGGCGATTGCGGAACGGGATCTACGCGCCCACAAGGGGGATGTGCTGGTCGATACCCAGTGGCGTATCGATGGCGAACCGCTTCTGATGACGCCGCATGGTGGGGGAAGGGGCCAGTGGACGCACATCCTCAAATGCCCGGCGGCGACCTTTGAGATGGGGCCGGGGCACATGAATGACATCAGTTGTCAGGTGCGGTTGTCCTCATCGTTTCTTTGGCGGCATGGCTACTTGCTGGCCTGGGAACTGGTCGCAGACTTTCTGCGTCCGCTCTTCACCAAAGACACCTGGTTTCAGATCAGTGAGTTGCATGTGTGCGCTGACATCGCGGGGCAGCCTGTGGCGATGCTGCAAGATGCTCACTTCGTGACGCGTGCTCAGGTGGTGCGCTGGCACAAAGATGATGCGCTGGTAATGGATATCCAAGAGCGCAAGCCGCGCGGGAAGGGCAAAGAGGAACGGCCCGGGCTGCAACTGGTCAAGCGCTACCGCGAAAAGGAAACGCTGACCTTCTCGCCACGGGGCGACTTGGAAGTGCAGGTCTACGACAAGCCGAAAGAGATACGGCGCAAGAGTCCCGATAAAGCCTGGTTCGGGGACATTTGGGAGCGCAACGGCTGGAACCGTGCCGACCCGGTGGCGCGTATCGAGGCGCGGGCCAAGCGGGCCGTGCTGCATGAACTGGGGATCGAGACGGTGGCGGATGCCTTCGCCAACCTGGACCGCTTTTGGCAGTATGTGACGCAAAAATGGTTGCGACACGGGGTCCCGAACAAGCAACAATCGTCGGCGTGGCCCCTGTCGTCCTGGTGGCAGGTCGTTCAGGGCGTGACGTTTGCCGACCCGCTGGCGGTACCAGGGGAGCGCAACACGGTGCGGCGCTTCCGCGAATCGCAGATGCTCTCGGCCATCTTTGGCTATGTGGAATCGTGGGAAGCGTGGCAGGGCAGCGAGGGCAATGTGACGCCTGAATTGTTGGTGCGGCAAGCGCTGCGCCAGATTGAGGCCAATGCGGCGGGGCATTATGTGCAAAAAGGCACCACCTTCCGCGATGCGGTCATTCTCAAGCGCAAGCGCTTCGGCATCACAGCGGGCGATGCTCCGGCGGCGTTGGATTCGATGGCAGAGGGGGATTATGCGCTAGCAGATTAAGATGACACACAATGAAATAACTGATAAAGAGGCCGCTTAGCGTAGGGATGCTGGGGGGCTTCTTCATGGGCGATGGAGGAACGGGCATGCACGCAGCAACAACTCAGGATGATTACGGGATACCGCTCAGAGAGGCGATGCAAGGCTATCTGATGGACGCCAAGATAGCTGAGCAATCGGCGCGATACATCGTGCTGAAAACACAGCGTCTTAGCCTTTTCGTTGAGTGGTGCGAGAAGCAAGGAGCTAAACAACTACTGCAGGTGACCTCAACAGTCATTCGCTCATTTATCGTTCATCTGCAAGGCATTAAGGCGCAAGAATTGAATCCCAGGCGGCCAACACAGGAGAAAAACCTATCGGCGATGACAATCAAGGGATATCGTACAATTATCGATGCTTTTTTTGTGTGGTGCAAGCGTGAGGGATTTCTTGGTGGTCGGGACGTGCCGACTCGGACTATCCCTCAGCAAAAGATTCCGCAATTTGTCATCGAAACGTTCACCATGGGACAGCTAGCAGCGATGCTTGATGCTTGCGAATTGTCCTCACCAATTGGTTATCGTGATTATGCCATCTTGCTGATGCTGATGGATACTGGCATTCGTGCCAGTGAGCTTTGCGGGTTAACGCTCGACAATGTTTTTGAGGATTACATCAAAGTCTTTGGCAAAGGGTCAAAAGAACGTGAAGTCGGTATTGGGCCAACGGCGTCACGAGCGGTATGGAAGTATATCCACCAGTTTCGTGGAGCCTTTCATCCATTAGACATTGAGAAACACGTGTTTCTCGGTGTTGGTGGCGTTCCATTGCTCCGTAGTGGATTGTATCAAGCTCTGGAAAGAATTGGCGACAAAGCGGGCGTCTCCGGTGTACGCCTTAGCCCACACACCTTTCGACACACCTTCGCCGTTAATTACCTAGCTAACGGTGGTGATGTCTTCAAGCTCTCGCGCATTCTCGGCCATACTGAGATGCAAACGACACAGATTTACTTGAAGGATTTTCAAAGCAGACAAGCGCGAGTTGAGCACTCGCAATACTCGCTTGTCGAACGTCACAAGCTTGGGAAGCGACCAACCAAAAAGAAGAAGGACTAACTACAGTCGATTTTCCGATACTGGTGGTCAATTTTACGATACTGGTGGTCGGAAAGTGCATGCTCCGACCACCAGTATCGGCAATTTCCGGGGGTATTTTGCGCTTTTTGCGAGCAAAGAAAAAGCCCTACGAGATGGCTCGTAGAGCGGACGAGAAAGGTTTGGTCGGGGTGAGAGGATTTGAACCTCCGACCACCAGTACCCCATACTGGTGCGCTACCAGACTGCGCTACACCCCGTTGACTTATCCAGTATAGCCGATTCTCGGAGCAACGTCAAGGGGCGGTTTCCTGGGGAGGACCAACATAGAGCAACTGGTATGGTATTATGGGAACAAACTGAGAGGGTGCGCATGATAAAACGGAAAGCAATTCGCTTCAGTCCAGTGGAACTTGCCCTTGTGCTGCTGATGGGTGGCCTGTTGTTGCTGAATTTGTGGCAAAGCCACATGATTGCAAGCAGCCAGCGCGTAGCCGATGAGCGCTAGCTGCGCAGCGGAATGACTGCGCCTTGACTTAGCTGTGTGCCGATGCTACCATGCTAACAACATCTGCTATGGGGAGGTCTTGATCCTGTGTTGAAGCGCTGGTTCTAAAGCGAAAAGTCATCAACATATGCATTGAGTGGTGACGCGGCTGACGCGATGTCAGCGCGCTCATTCAAAATGTTGTCACGCCGCTGGACCCGAAAGCACACAGGATCGCTGGATCGCACCCAGATATGCTCATGCGTTTCCCCCACCCTTCCTGTGCCATGCGGCGTCCCAATTGACGGTTGCAGCGGAAGCGACCGGGAGGATTCCCATGCAGATTCCCACGTGGAACGCACCAACATTTTTGCGCGCCTACTTGGGGCCGCAATGGCGTCAGGTTGGGCTGCTGCTGCTGAGTGTGTTGGCGAGCATCGCGGCAGACTTGGCGAATCCGCTGCTCGTGCAGCATTTCATCGATCTGTCGACGGGGCAAGGCGCATTCAGCCAACTGATCACCATCGCCATCATCTTTTTGGTCGTCGCGGTCGCTGGGCAGGGACTGACGGTTGCCGCCACCGCCATCGCCACGCGCGTCAGTTGGCGCGCGACCAATCGACTGCGAACGGATCTCACCCGCCACTGTCTCAATCTGGATCTGCCATTTCATGCGACGCATGCACCAGGGGAGTTGGTGGAACGCGTCGATGGCGATGTGACGAAGCTGGGAAACTTCTTTTCTCATTTCGTCGTGCAAGTGGTGGGGAATCTGTTGCTGCTGGCAGGCATCATCGCCGTCACACTGCATGCCGATTGGCGCATCGGCACCGCCATGGCCACCTGTGCGATCGTGACCATTGGCCTGCTCGCGGCGTTGCGCTCGCTGGGCGTGCGCCCCTGGGAGGCACAGAGCCGCGCCAGTGCGGACCTTTACAGCTTCATCGAAGAACGCCTGTCGGGGATGGAAGATTTGCGCGCCTTGGGTGCCACCACCTATGTGATGCGTGGGCTGGCCGAGCGCTGGCGACGCTTGATCACCACGTTGCAACGTGCCACCATGGTTGGTTCCATCGCCTTTTGGATGATGCTCTTCATGCTCACAGTGACGCTCGTGGTGACGCTGGGCGTGGGACTCATCCTCTTTGGCCGCCACGAAGCCACCATTGGCACCCTCTACCTCATCTTTGCTTATGCCACGCTTTTGCAGCGTCCCGTCGAAGAGCTGTCGCGCCAACTGCAAGATTTGCAACAGGCATCGGCGAGCCTGCTGCGCACCACCGATCTGCTATCGGCGCGCAGTGCCATCGCGCCCGGGGTACGCACCGAACTGGCGATGCAAGACATCACCGTCACCTTCGATCAGGTGGATTTTCGCTATCATTCCGAGCAAGCTACCCTGACCGACATCAGCTTTGCAGTGCCCGCCCGCACCACGCTGGGAGTGGTGGGGCGCACTGGCAGCGGCAAGACGACCCTCACGCGGCTCCTTTTCCGTTTCTACGATCCTCAGGCGGGCACGATTCGCCTGAACGGCACCGATGTGCGCGATCTCGCGTTGGCGACGCTGCGGTCGCGCATCGGGCTGGTGACGCAAGACATCCAACTCTTTCACGCATCGATCCGCGACAATCTGACCTTCTTTGACGCCACCGTGCCAGAGGAACGGATCATCGCGGCCCTGACGACCTTGGGGCTGGGGGACTGGCTCAGCCACCAGCCCCAAGGGGTGGCAACGCTCCTGGCCCCGGATGGCACTGGTCTTTCCGCAGGCGAGGCGCAGTTGCTCTCGTTCGCGCGGGTGTTTTTGCAAGATCCGGCCATCATCGTTTTGGACGAAGCGTCATCGCGGCTCGACCCCGCAACAGAGCGCATCGTTGCAGCAGCCACTGCGCGATTGCTGGCAGGGAAGACGGCCATCATCATCGCGCATCGGCTGCACACCCTGCAACAGGTCGATGCGATTCTGGTGCTGGAAGATGGCGTCATTCAGGAATATGGACCGCGCGCCGAACTGGCACGCCGCGCGGATTCACAGTTCGCCCGGCTTTTGCAGGCGGGCATAGGGGAGGTGCTGGCATGAAGCCCTGGCCCGATATCTGGCGGCTGGCGCGTTTCCGCTTCGCGCTCTATTTGCTGAGTGGCTTCACCGCCAGCACGATGTTTTATGTCATTCCCCTGGTGCCAGGGTTGATCGTTCAGCATCTGTTCGACTCGCTGACGCATGATGCCCTAGCAAGCAGCGGTGCCTGGTGGCTGCTGGGGCTCTTGTTGGCTGTGTCACTGGTACGCGTCCTCATGCTGGCGCTGGCCGTCTTCGCGGAAACCACCGTCGCCGCCATCGCGCGAGCGCTGCTGCAGCGCAATCTCTTCGCGCACATCCTGGCGCAGCCTGGCTCGCGTGCCTTGCCCGCATCACCGGGTGAAGCGGTCAGCCGCTTCCGCGACGACACCGAAGAACTGACCCACTTCCTCACCTGGACCTTGGACCCCGTCGGACAATTCACCATGCTGGTCATCGCGCTGGTGGTGCTCTTGCGGGTCAGCGTTCCCATCACCCTGGTCGTCGTCGCCCCCCTGCTGGGCGCGCTGATGTTGGTGCAACAGGCACGGAAGCGCATTCAAGAATATCGCAAAGCCAATCAGGAAGCCATCGGTGCCGTCACCGGACTCTTGGGCGAAATCTTTGGCGTGACGCTGGCGGTGCAGGTGGCAGGCGCGACCGAACGCGTCGTGACCTATCTGGAAGGCATCAACCAACAGCGCCAGCGCGCCGCCGTGCGTGACGTGGTGCTGACACAATCGCTCACCGCGCTCACCAACAATGGCGCGAGCATCGGCACCGGACTCATGCTCTTGCTGGCGGCACGCGCCATCCAAGCGCGAACCTTCACGATTGGCGACTTTACGCTTTTCGTCAGTTACCTGACCTGGCTGACCCAGATGACGGGTTTCTTCGGCAACTATCTGACGCGCATTCGCCAGATGGCCGTCTCGTGGAGCCGAATGCAGGCACTGCTGCCCAGTGCCCCCCCTGACGCCCTCACGCGGCATGCCTCCGTGGCGCTACGCGGCGCGTTGCCAGCGGTGCCCCATCCCAGCAAGACGGCCGCGGATAGGCTCGATCGGCTCACCGCGCAGGGGCTGGCATATCACTATCCCGAAAGCGGACGGGGCATCAGCGACGCCACCTTTGCTCTGCGCCGTGGCACCTTGACCGTGATCACGGGGCGCGTCGGCGCGGGTAAGACGACGCTGTTGCGCGCCGTGCTGGGTTTGGTGCCGCGCGAGGGGGGCAGTTTGCAGTGGAATGCAACCGAGATCGCGGACCCCGCCGCCTTCATGACGCCGCCACGGTGCGCCTACACGGCCCAAGCGCCAGTGCTCTTCAGCGAAACTTTGCGGCAAAATCTGCTGCTGGGCTTGCCTGAAAGCGCGGTGGATCTGCCAGCGGCTTTGCGCGCCGCCGTGCTGGAACACGATTTGGCGCTGTTGGGGGATGGCCTGGAAACACCAGTTGGTCCCAATGGGGTGCGCCTCTCGGGCGGGCAGGTGCAACGCGCCGCCGCCGCGCGAATGTTTGTGCGAGAGGCTGAGTTGGTGGTGGTGGACGATCTGTCGAGCGCGCTGGATGTGGAGACGGAGCGTCACATCTGGGATCGCCTCTTCCAGCGGCCCGATGTCACGTGTTTGGCGGTGTCGCATCGCCGCGCAACTCTGCAACGGGCGCAGCAGGTGATCATGCTGGATGACGGGCACATCGTCGCCCAGGGTACGCTGGCCGAGGTGTTGGCAGCCTCCCCCGCGATGCGCGAGCTATGGAACACCACGCCGGAGGGATGAAA
>JACDGC010000156.1 GCA_013815535.1 Ktedonobacterales bacterium | reverse complement strand
CCTCGGTGCTGTCCAAAGGCACCTGGCGGTACGCCAGCATCAGACGTGGAATGCGCGTCTCGAAGCGTCGAAACCAGGCCACATACCCCGCATCGCCCCCATAGCCGCGCGTCAGCCCCAAGAGGTCATCGATCTCTCCCAGCACCTGCTGGCCCGCCCCATCGAGGTGCGTCGTCGCCAGCAACGTCGCGTGCTGGCGCGCGGCGAAGCGCAACGCCACCGTCCCATAGCCGCGGGGCGGGAAAGGCGCCGGGCCTCGCCTCGGCATACTCGCCGCGACCCCCAGGATGACCCGATGCCGCGCGGCAAAGCGCCGTGCGCCCCGACTGACCCATGCCGTCGTCCCTTGATACGGGTAGGCCACCTCGATCACGCCCGTCCCCCGTAGCGCGCAGAAGGTCAGGAGCGGCTCGTGCCAGAGCGGGCGATAACCAGCGCGCCACAGGGCCGCCAGGACCACCCCTTCGCGATAGCGCGTCTGGTGCAGGGCAATCTGCGGCAGCCGCGGCCGCCAGGTCCAGCAGTCGCTGGTCAAGCGGACCAGCGCGGCTTCCCGATACCCGGTGATGAGGTCAGGGATGCGCTCAGGTTCCATGCGTACCATACTCCTTGCTCGATGGGATTAGCCCCACCGGTGATACCGTTGCTGGGTCAGGGGTCGGCCCCAGTGGCCATCGACCAAGGGGAGGGCCGTCTGGGGTTGGCACAAGTAGGCGTCATACGCTCCGCGGAGTTGCTCCATGAAGGGATATCCCGCCTCCATTTCACGGAGCGCGGCCTCCGCCTGGTGCCGCGCCAGCTGCTCATACGCCACGTGGATCCGCGCGGACAACTCGTGCTGCACGGCGCGCGATGACCCACCCAGCGCCTGCAGCGCGACACAGGTGCAGGATGTCGCATCCAGGCGCAGCGCCAGCGTGCCATAGGTGAGCGGCGGCAGGAAAGCATCGGCCTCCTCCGGCCAAGGACGCGGGAGAGGAAACCCCAGAATGAGGCGCTGCTGGGCCGCATGAAGGCTTGATGTGCGGTCGGCCCAGATCGTCGCGGTACCTCCCAGCCGGTCGTCGACCACCAAAAAGGCCAACCCGTTCACGTGGACGATGCGCGCGACGTCGCTGGCGACCACCGGGACCAGATCCAACCGAGTCAACGCCGCCATCGTTGGCGCATCGGCGGCAATACACGGGGTAGGGGGACACCAGGTTACAAAGCCCCCCTCCCAGGTTTGCCAGCTCGGTCTGAGCCACTCGCGGATATACGGAGCGACACGCGCGACCAGGGGGGCTACCCCACGCTGGGCAGGGACCGTGGCGACCGAGGGGGCTGCCTGATAGGCTTTAGTGACCATGCGGCACCTCCCGTCGGCGACGGACCGCCCGCCGTTGCGCCCGATGCGCTTCATCGACGATGCCCCCCTGTTCGGCGGCCACATAGTGTTTGATCAGTTCGATCTGACAGCGCAAAAAGACCGTCCAGAACCGAGGCAACAGTTGATAATGCTGCCAATGATACGCATTGGTGAGGTAGCGGCTGATATCCTGCAAACGGCCGTGGAGCGCATAGGCATCCCGTGTGAGCCAGGCGAGTTCAACCACGGCATGGCCCCGTACCAGACCCAGCATGCCATAGTGCAGGGGGGGCAGATGCCAACTCGCCATCTGCACCGCCGCCGACTCGTGCAATAACCCGCCACGGGGGGGCGGGAACCCCAAAATCACGGGGTTCGCCTGGGCGAGCACGCCCAGATCGGGCCGCGCCCACACGGTCGTCCCGTCGGCAGCCTCCCATAAGACCGCCCCACCAAGAAACTTGCACGTGAGCGCGGCCGGCGCGTCGGTGACTGGTTGGTACCCTTCGCCCCGCAGCCATTCCGCTGCCGTCGCTCCCGGAATACGCCGCTGCGCCAGATCCAGGTCATCGATGATCGGCAGGGGGGGCAACCAACTCACCAGATTGGGGAGCAGTTGCACCAGGTACTGCCCCGCCTGACGCACCATCAAATACTCCACGACCGAACGTGGTTCGTTGCTTCGCGTCACCATGCGTTGCCATCTCCCTTCACCAGATTCACCGACCCGCGCTGGGTGGGGCTGCTCCCCCCAACGCACCGCTCCCGCGGCCTCATCACTCGTTCCCACCACGCGCCGCTTGCGTGACCTCGCGTACACTTGGCCATACCGTTTCACACGACCTCCACACCTCATCTGGGACATCGGTGAGCAGCTGGCGGCGCTACTGATTGCGGCGAAACCGTCGCAGGGTATCCTCGACCTCAGCGTCCGTGATGGTGCTCGGTCGCATGTGCCCCATGAAGCGATACTGGCGCCGTGGTTCGTGGGGCAAACGCCACCAGGCAATCCAGTAGGGGCCGTGGCCCCCATATTGGTGGCAGCAGGCGCACTGCCCATCCCGCGCGTAGCGACAGGGGTACCGCCGCAAATACCAGAGGACCTGGGCCTCTGGCGGCAGTTCGCGCCCGGTCAACACGACAAAAATCCGCATCGCCTGGCTCCTTGCTCACCGATGTCGCTCCCAGCGTACCCGATCGTCCGGCCAAATCATGGTGCATGAGCACCCAATTCTTGGGTCCAGTTTGACCCATCGACGAGTCCAGTTGGACCCATCAGTGAGTCCAGCTTGACCCATCAGTGAGTCCAGTTGGACCCATCAACGGGTCCAACTGGAGGCAAAGTTTGGCAGTGCTTAACCCACGGCACCCTTCCCATGATAGCCAAGCACTCCCCCTTCAAGCGGGTTGACCTGCCAGCATCGCTAAGGCCGCCTGACGCACACGGGGATGCGGATCCACGGACATGCGCTGCACCTGATCCGTGGTGAGTTGCCGCAGAACCCGGAGATGCTGGAGCGCGCCGAGCCGGATCTGTGCCGAGACATCCCCCAACATCGCGACCAACGGACTCGCGGCCCCCATCATTCCCAGGGCTTCGATCACGCGTCGCCGAATGAGAATGCGCTCATCGTGCAGCAAGGGCAAAAGGTGCTCGAGGGGAAAGCGTGCGCCGAGATGGCCCGCGAGTTCGATCAGTCCCCCAACCGCGTCGTTATCATCGGTATCCTCACACGCTTCCGCCCCACTCTGGGCATAGGCCTGCTGCAAGGCCCGCACCACCGGCTCGACGGGAACACGTTGTGGATCACGAGACACCACCGCCACACAGGCCTCCCACGTCGCCAGGTGGTCATTGGCGAACAGCCACAACGCCTCGCTATCTGCGCACGGGGTCACCATGAACTCGGCCAGCGCCGCAATCGGCAGATCACGGGTCTCTAATTCCGCGAAGAGTCCCACCAGGAGCGCCATGTCGTCATCATCGTTCTGGTCGGGATCGTGAAGTTGCGCCAAGATCGCCGTAATCAGGGGGTGGGTCGTTGTTTTCATCGGGTGCTCCTCGTTACCTCTTTGGGTAGCTCGCGTCCTTCGTTGCTCAGTTTCAAAAAAGGGCTCTCTGCTGGGGGAGCGGGGGATCGAGTGGCGGCGCGCCATCAGGAATCGTTGGGGCCGAAGCAGTGGCCGCATCGTGGATCGGGGACGCGCGGAACACCGCCTGTGCCTCCGGTCGCTGCGCCAGCAGGCGGCGCAGCGCGTCATAGGTCCCAAAGCCCCCCTCCGCAAAGATGTGCGCCAAGGCGTCCACCACGGGAATGCCTTCGGGCGTCACCATTGCTAGCATGCCTGGCACATTCTCCAGCACAAAAGTGCGCGGGGCGAAGGCGACGACCAGGCGCGCGAACTCGAACACCAGACTATTGCGCGGGTCGAGCACCTGGCGCCGTCCTGACGTGGAAAAGCCCTGGCAGGGCGGCCCCCCAAACACCACATCGAGGTCCCCGATGGCCACCCCCATTAGGCCCAGCATCGAGGTGGGATCAAAGACCCGCACGTCGCCGAAAAAGAAATGACGCACCCCCAATATTTCGGCGGGACGATGCATCCCAGAGATAGCCTGCGCCGAGGCGGGCGCACCTGACGGCAGACCTTTGGGAAACTGGCGTGCCACCGCCTGCTGCAACCGCTGCGCATCGGCCGGGGTGGCAGAGTGGATGGCAACGTCGGTTGCTCCCAAATTGGCGAGATAGGTGATGGCCGCTGCGGCATCACGGTCGAGTGCACCAAGAACCTCATACCCTTCCAACAGGAAGCCCAACGAAAATCCCCCCGCCCCACAGAACGCATCGAAGCCTCGCAGACGGGCGGGCGGGGCAGGCACCGTCGGCGGGCACTCGCGGTTCGTTGCCATGCTTCGCCTGAGCGCGTTGGCGCTGTCGCGGCATGCCAGGGCATCCCATGCCCTCCTGGGCGACTATGCATCCTGGGCCTCCATTGGTGGCACTTCCGCCACGCTCGGCTTCGGAAGTGCCACCAGCGGCAGAAGGAGCGCCAACTGCACCTCCACCGGCGACACCGCAAAGACCTCCGCGAGCCGTCGGCAGTGCGCGCGTTGCGGCTTGGCGCGGTTGGTCCGCCACATAATAAAGGTGCTGGGCGCGACCCCCACCAGCTGTGCGAACGCGCTATCGGTCTGGATCCGCGTGCCGACGCGTACCTGATAGGCGATACACTGCTGGGTGAGCCACTCCCCAAAGGTGGTGGGCGTTGCTGCCAGTTCACTCGGTGCGGTTCGTGGTTCCATCATGATCTCCTCTCATCATTCAGGCAGCCAGGTGCGACCACCCCACTATCACCGCCCATGGCCGGTGAATCCACCGTACCCGATGCCCCGAAGCAGAGCTGCTGGAACCGGGAGGGTGAACGCATGGCGGTGGTTGGCCAGCACCAGGCCGCCGCATCCACCTCCAAGGCCGGCAGCGGCACCACTCGCCCGTCCGCTACCAGTCGCCGCCCAATCCACTCATTGAGCCGCAGCGATTCCACGCTCACGCGCAACGAGGCAGGCGTCGCGTCGCGCACCCGCTGGCACGCCGTCGGCGTCTGCACCCAGATGCCCAAGCCATGCCGTTCTACCGCCTGGGTAAGGGCGAGCGATAGGCGGGCATGGGGCAAGAGGAGCACCGTCTCCGTCGCATAAAAGCTATGGTGCAGCGCTTGCTCGATGAGTCGCGGGACCGCGGGCATTTTCGCCTCGATGGCCTGAATGTGCCGCACGCCCAGCACATCCATGGGAGCCACCACGCGCCATGCCCCGTTCTGCTCGACGATGATCCCCGCTTCCGCCAGGCGTAGCAGCCGACGCAGTACGGGGCGTCGCTCGCCACAATGTGTCGCCAGAATCGCCCCCAGATCAACCGTTGCCTGCGACTGCAAGAAGGCAATCAAGCGCAGATCAGCGCGTTCCAGCTGGAGACGCGGGAGACGCCACTGAGCATAGTGCGCGGGATCATACGTGACCACCAGGTCCGGATACCCTTGCGTCATCGCGGGCTCGAAGAAGAGCGCCAGCGGCGCGGCTTGGGACCCACACGCGCTGATCTGCGCGGCACACCGCTCGACCAACGTGCGTTCTGGCCCTGATGTGGGCGTGCGTGCATAATATCCGATGGGTGGTTCACTCGCCGTGAACGTCAGGAGCGCCGGAACGGCGTCCATATTGGGGCCATGGCGCATCAACAGGGCACGACTCATGAACGCCCCTCATCCCAGGGAGGGGTGTGCGGCTCATCCTCTGTGAAAACGGCTTCCGTTGCGTCCAGCGTCCCGGCGGGTCCATTGAGCCGGGCCAGCAGTTCGTTCAACGCGAAGGTGCCAGGCACGGCCAGCACCATCGGATAGGTCAACCCCGCCAAGCCTGGCTCAACACTCAATGCCCCCACCAGCTGATCGGGGAAGGGTGTCGTCGTGAAATGGGTTATAAAGTGCGGGATCATCGCGGCATCCTGCATGTGCTGTGCGGCATAGTGGGCCAGACAGTGGGCCCCGATGTCGGTGAGTTCCACGAAGCGCAGCCGCCCCTGCTGCTGCTCCATGAGCCACGCTTCCAAGCGGGCATCTTGCACCTGGGCATCCGTGAGCACGCCGCCGATGGCGGGCGGCAGAAACGCCGTCCACTGGGCCAGCGCCGCTTCCTGCTGACAATGCTCGCAGAGGGCCGTTGTCGTGAGGGGTTTCGCCACAAAGACCAGGATCATGCGGCCAGGCAAACGATTGGTGAGATCCGCCATATCAGTTCCTCCCTTTTTGCGCGATGCGTAGCGCCTTACCAACGTTCCTCCGCGCTGCTCGGAACATCCCGTGGTGGCACAGACGCGGGGGACGGTACCATGGTCGCCAATTCTTCGGCCACCGCCGCCAGCGCGTCGGCATCGGGAATCCCCATCAACTTGAGCAGGATATTGCCGATATGGCGTTCGAGATAGGGTGCCTCGATGTCCAGGGTGGCGGCGACCACCGGAAAGGAGTGGCCGCGGGCAAAGGCGGCGAGGATCGCTCGCTCATGCGGCAGAAAGACGGCGGCATAATGCCGCTGAATCAGCCGGGCAAGCGCCGGGGTGAGGACGCCGCGCCGGTCCCAGGCGCGCTGCAGTGTCGCGGGCAGCTCGGCGGCGATCTGCGGGATATCTAACCACCCCAGCGCGCCCGCCTGAATCGCCGCCAACACCAACGAGGTATTGGCGGTGGCGACGAGGACCACCACGTGGGTCATCGGCGCGAGGACACGGATATACGAGAGCCATTCCCAGCCGGTGGGTGAAGCTGCATGGAGATCGACGACCGCGACCTCCGGCAACGCGGACGCCACTCCCAGCAGCGGTGCCCCCGCTGGCAGGTCCACCACTTCCCACTCCGCCACCCCTTGCAGGGTTTGAGCCACCAGCCGCGCCGTCTGAGGCGAGCTGCCGACATAGGCAACGCGTCGAATACGAGATGCGATCATGGGCGTGGTGCTCCTGTGCGCGTCAAACCTGGCTCGGCGACGACCAAGAACGTCACTGAGGAACTCTGCCAGGCACTCTGGCGCGTCACGGCATAGCCCCGCTCGGCAAACCAGGCTAACCCCGCGTCAAACGAGGGGACCGTCACCGCCTCGACCAGGTGCAGTTCCCCAGCCTCCAGCGTGACCAGCGCGGCGGTGCATCGCCGCACACTGATATCCTGCGAGAGATGTACCCCATGCTCGGCATCGACCCAATAGACCGCCCCATGCCCGGCCGGGATCTGGAGCAAGGCACGTGTCAGCGGATCATCCACCACCGCCCAACCCAACGTGCGCGCCTGCACGCCCACCCATTCGGGCATGGTCAGCACCAGGAGCGGTCCCACGACCGGTTCCCCGGCACGGGCGGTTCCCGCAGCGTTCAGGGCGGCCTCCTGCCCCGGCCCCCGCGTTCCCAGCAGTACCTCGTGCTCGGTGGCGCACAAGATCATGGCTTGCCAACCCACCACCTCACCGAGAGCTGGGCCGGTCAGGGAGGCGACGTCCCAAGGAGTGTGCTGCCCATCGACTTCAATCAGAAATGCCATTGCTATCCTCTTCTTCCGTCAGCATGTCTACCGACACGTCCGCGTATTACCCCTGGTTGGGACTGGGCATCTGCGGTAACCACTGTGGCAAAAATACGCTCACGCCCACCATACCCAGGCTGATGACCACCAGCAACGCCAGCACGAAACTGTGCATGAGCGCGGTGGCCACGGCGACACAGCCCGCAGCGAGAATGGCGCTGCCGAGCAGGATGAGCACCCCCGCCACCAGCCAACGACTCCAGCCAAGGAGCACTGGGCGTACATGGGGCTGCGCGATGAAAGACGTTTGCGTTGCCATAGGT
>JACDGC010000155.1 GCA_013815535.1 Ktedonobacterales bacterium | reverse complement strand
TCATGCAGATACCTCCTCGTGTGATTCAGTATCTCATGGTTACTTTCATGACTCCCAGCTTGCTTTCCTGCTATATCAGCAAATGTGCGGAAGTTCCACGAGGCTATGACTAAGTTTCTGCTGAGCTACCGCAGACCATTGCGGTTCCTGTTCCCGACGAGACGCCAACCTATGGGCCACTGGAGTGGGCGCGTGCTCGTGGAGACCAGTTGGCGGCGGCGGACTTTGTGCTTCAGGGGGATGGACAGCTGCGATGCCCACAAGGGGTGTTGCTCTGGCATTCAGAAACTCGTCAGGAAACGCCGAGTACCCAGCGGTTGATCTATGTTGCCTACGATGCCGACTGTGCCGCGTGTCCCCAGCGAATCGCGTGTTTGGGACGGACCGCCAGCGGCAAACGCGGGCGACGGGTGAGCGCCGTCCGGCACCAGCAGGTCACCACCAGCCAATTGCTCCCGCTTCCGAGAACGGCAATTGCTGCCATCCGCTGGAAGGATGTGGCGGGACGACAGCTCCGGCGGATGTGGATGACGCATTGGCGTCAACAAACCGTGACCTGGGCGCCCTTGCCTCGAGGGGGTGCCTCCCGTCCACGATTCCGATCGCGCGGTTCGCTCTCATCGTCGACTTAGTTGGCGCGTGCGAACGGCGCGCAATGCTCGTACGTCGTTTCCCATCGCCACCGTACAGATCTCCGGAGTCCCCTCTCGCCTAGTCGAGTTGCTCGGCTGAGCCGAGGCACATCAGTACAGGATGCTTTCCCCTCAGCGTCGGCTAGAGGGGTAGTTGGCGTCTCGTCGTGAGCGTGATTTGGCTCATCATCGGATGGACGTGGGGTCGCCCCCTTATGGACAGCCATTCTCATCTGGCCATGTACCGCCATGAATACCTCTTGCTTCCTTCTATCTCGTTGCACATCTCGTGGGCAGAGCCGCTAATTTTGGCAAACCACAGTAATCCACCGATTTTTTGCAGTTTTTGCATGAGCGCGAACCAGGGCGCTACGGAGGTGAAGGAATCGGAGCAGGGTGGGCCTGTAAAGCCTGCGCCGCAAAGTGGAGGACGTCGGTGCAAAGTCCCAAGATAAAGATTACTTGTTCCCGTTGCGGAATACCCGTGCCATAATGTGGTCCCGGCGCCAACCAATTCCATGTCCCGCTGAGCAGGGTCCGGAGCATGGGGGCCGTGATCATGTCAGGGGTCCACGCGGTATTCAGCCGTCGCTCCATTTCTTTCAGCCAATCAGCATACGATTGCCCTGGTCGTTGGTCCGGAATCCCCCAAACGGCAACGAGCACATGCGGGATCCCTTCAATGATTTCACGGCACGTATCGGTGGCCGTCTCATAGTCGCCGGTGCGATGTGCCTGGGTTGCTTTATCAAGGAGCCGTTGGCATTCCCGCCATGCGGGCACATCGCGACGCAACTGCGGATCGGGAAGTTCCACGAGGCGGCGTGATCCCCGGCCCAGTTGTTCCAAAATCAGGAGCCAGCGCTCGCGCTCAATGGTGAGTGAGCCAGGTGAGGCACTCTGAAGGACGATACCCGGCGCAGCTGTCAAGGCTCTGAGGATGATGGCGATGTTGACCGCTCCCCCCTTGCGGGCATTTTCAATGGCTTCGATGTGTTCCAAGGTGAGTGGGACGGACAGGTCGCGTTGCGGCCAGACGATTTGGGAGGGAATGGGCAAAGGCGCGGCCATCTGCTCGTTGTCACCACTCCACCGTATCTCGCCTTCGAGGGCGAGGGGGTTGACTGACTGGACTTCGCCCCCTGGTTCATTGAAGGTATAGGGGAAGCTCAGTTCGATGCCCAATGTTCCGCGTTTGCCCCAGGCTTTGGCGGGATCAATAGAGATATTGATGCCCGTGCGTGATTGATACGCCGGCCATGTCCGCAAATAGAAGATCGTATCTGGCATGAGGTGCGTCCTTTGTGCTATCTCGGCTCACCCGATCTAGTTTACCTTATAGCGTTGTGGCGTGCCACAGAAAGGATGGCTTTATGAAGCGATTGGGATTCGCCTCTATGCTTGCATCGTTCTCTTGCCGAAATATGCTATAACAGTAGAACGAATGGTCAACTAAATGACGGGATGGGGAGCATGCCATGAGCGATGATGGCCGCACGACGGGCTTCCCCAATCCGACATCCGATCACAGCGAGAGCAGCCTCGATCTGCACCGCTATGCCATGCGCCATCCCGAAGCGACGTTCTTCTGGACCGCCGACGGCGACGCCATGCAAGGAGCAGGCATCTTTCACGGGGACATTCTGGTGGTGGATAGGCTGGTCGAGGCTCGGTTGGGGGATGTGGTGGTCGCCTGGGTCGGGCAGGATTATCTCGTGCGGCGGCTGGGGACCAGCGACAGCCACGTCGCGCTGCTGCCGGAGCATCCCGATTTCGTGACCATCGTCTTTGCTGAGGCCGAGGAGTGCGAGGTCTGGGGGGTCGTCACCTATGTCCTACATGACCCCAACCAACGAGGTCGCCGATGAAACTGGCCTGTGCGGATGCCAACAGCTATTATTGCAGTTGCGAGATTGCCTTCCGCCGCGATCTGGTGGGCAAGCCCGTCGTCGTCGGCAACAATGATGGATGCGTGGTCAGTCGAACCCCCGCCGCCAAGCCCTTCATCCCGATGGCCGTTCCCATCCACCAGTATCAGCGTCAGGTGCGCGAACAGGGCATTACCGTCTTTTCGAGCAATTATGCTCTGTACCACCAATTCGCGGTGCGGATGCACGCGATCATGGGCCGTTACGCGCCGACGGAGGAATTTGCGGTCGATGAAGCCTTCTTGGACCTCGGCCACCTGGCCCCTGGTGAGTGCCTGACGGCCATGCGCGACCTGCGTACGACGCTCTTGCGTGAAATCAATATCCCCGTCACCATTGGCGTCGCCCCGACCAAGGTGCTCAGCAAATTGGCGACCTCCGTCGGCAAGACCACCGCTGAGGGGTGCTATGCCTTTGCGAACGAGGCACAAATCGACCAAGTGCTCGCTGCAACGGCCTTAGAGGACATCTGGTATATCGCCGGGCAGCGCGCCAAAAAATTACGCGCATTAGGCATCGAGAACGGGCTGATGCTCAAACAGAGCGACATTGCCCGTATGCGCCGCCTGATGACGTTGCCAGTGGCCCACGTCGTCGCCGAGCTGCGCGGCATCTCCGCCATTCCGCTGCGCACGGTGGCCCCACCACGGAAAGAGAGCATGTGCGCCCGGGCTTTCGGGCACCGCATCAATGACCTGAGGGAGATGTAACAGGCCATCGCCACCTACACCGTCGCTGCCGCGCGGCGACTCTGGGCTGGCCAGCAGGTGTGCAGCACGCTGAGCGTCACGCTGATGACCAATGGGTTCCGCGCGGATCTGCCTCAGCATCATGTGAGCTGCTTGGTGCCGCTGCCCCATCCCACGAACTACACCCCGGACCTCATTCGCTCCGCCCAGGCGGCGGTTGCCCAGATATTTCGCCCAGGTATGGGGTATGACCGCGTCGGCGTGTTGTTGGCTGACTTGGCAGATGCCAATGTGGTGCAGGGTAACCTCTTCGCCGATGATCCCGACGCCAAGCAGCAGCACTTGCTGGCCGTCATCGCGGCCATCGAGGCCAAATTCGGACGTGGGGCGATTCACTTCGCGGCCACTGGCGGCGTCGCGCCACCCTGGGCGATGCGTCAAGATCATCTCAGCCCACGCTACCTCACCCGCTGGACCGATCTACCCGTCGCGCGGGCCTGATGCGGGCAGGGTAGTAATCGTGCCTGCGGCCAACGCCGCACGCACCTGCTCGGCGAGGGCCTGGGCCTCGGCGCTGTCGGGTTGCAAACAGATGACCTCGCCATCACGCACGACGACGAAGCGGGCATTCAGTGCATCCAACAGGTCGGTCAACGAGATAGGTGCGGTATGGGGCAGCCCATCCGATGGCATGGTCATCGCTTGCTCCTTATACGCTTTGGTTGGGGGACACCCCTATCATAGCAGATATTCTGATTCCCGGCCGCGCTTCTGGTTGCGGTTACGCGCAGAAGAATGCGCGATCGGTGTGGGGACCTACGCCGCGGTGAGAGGGAATGCGCGGGCGTGGTGCGGTGGATGGCGCGAGTGTTTTTGTGGTGGTTTTGTATTATTGTACTATCCACAACAAACCGGAGCGGGAGCGAGTGACCCCAAAAGCCAAAAAGTTGACACTGGTGGCGAACTCGAAAGCGAAACGAGGGTAAGCTGGAATATTTGCTATATTGTGCTCCAACACCTCTCATCAGCGCCTGCAGACCTGGTAAGGCCTGTTTGTGAGCGAGCAAAGGAGCTACCTGATGTCGATCAAACATGAGCCCACGCCCGAAATTCCCGCAGAAACCTGTCGGGTGGTTCACGCGATTCTCCCCCACGGGAATCTCGTCACGCGGATGCGGGATCATCTGGGAACGCTGTTTACCGATGAGCAGTTTACCGATCTGTTTTCGTCCACCGGGCAACCGGCTTTTGCCCCATGGCGTCTTGCGCTCATCACTCTGTTGCAATTTCTCGAGCATGTGACGGATCGCCAAGCCGCAGAGGCGGTTGGCACCCGAATCGACTGGAAATACGCGCTCGCTCTCGACTTGACGGATGGGACCATTGATCATACGGTGCTGAGTGAATTTCGCACTCGCCTGGTTCACGGGACCGCCGAAGACCGCTTGTTCGAGATGCTCCTTCTTCGCTTACGAGACGCGGGATATGTGAAAGCGGGAGGCCATCAACGGACCGATTCCACCCATGTGCTAGCCGCCATTCGGCAAACACATCGTCTCGAACGGGTAATAGAAACGCTGCGCGCGACCCTCAACGTACTAGCGGTGGCCGCCCCAGACTGGATTCGGGCGCATATTCCGCTGGACTGGGTGGAGCGCTATGATCATCGCATCGAGATGTTTCGGCTGCCCAAATCCGCCCCGCAACGCCAGGCCCTGGCGCAAGAGGTGGGCGTTGACGGACAAGCCATCCTCCGCTGGATTGATGAAGAGCCGCAATGGCTCTGGCTCAAAGAACTGCCGATGGTACAGACCTTACGGAGGATGTGGGCCACCCAGTATACTTACCTGGATACCAGGGTACAATGGCGGCCTGAGGAAGAGATGCCTTCTCCGTGTGAGCAAATCGCTTCTCCCTATGATCCCGAAGCGCGCTGGGCCACCAAAGGAAGCACCCGTTGGGTGGGCTACAAAGTCCATTTCACCGAAACCTGTGATCCCGAAGTCCCGCACCTGATCACCCATGTGGACCCCCCCCAGCCCCCCAACGCGACGATCAAGCCATTGCCCACATTCATGAACAGGAAGCCCAGCGCGCTCTGCTTCCTCATGAACACGTGGTGGATACCGGCTACATCTGTGCTGAGACGATTCTTCAGAGCGGGGACCACTACGGCGTCCAGTTGCTCGGACCCCTGCGTAAGAGTGCGGGCTGGCAAGCAGCCGGGCAGACGGGGTTTGCCAAATCGCAGTTTTGCATTGACTGGGAACAGCAGACGGTCCTGTGTCCGATGGGACGCTCCAGCAGTTCCTGGCGGAAGGGAAAAACGGGAATATGGGTGGACTTTGCTCGCAGCGATTGTCAGTCCTGTACGAGGCATTCCCAATGTACCAAACGCCCTTACCGAACCATTGCGCTGCGCTCGCAGCAGGTCGAGGAGACCCTCCGGGCGACCCGTGCCCAGGAAACGACCGAAGAGTTCCAGCACCGCTATGCTTTGCGCGCTGGGATCGAAGGAACCCATGCGCAGGCGCTTCGGGAGCCGACGTTCTCGCTATCGTAGCGAAACCAAAACACGGCGGCAAATGGCGGCAACGGCATCCGCTCTCAATCTCATTCGCTTAGACGCTTGGCTGCAAGGGGATGCTCCGGCACAAACACGCCATGCTCGGTTTGCTCGCCTTCTTGCTTCATGACTTCGCCACCAGTGTCAAAAGTGCGTGAGAGCCAGCATCCCGAATACAAGTGCGCCGTAGTTTTGTCCGATCGTAGCCTTGTTGCTCAAACCAAGGCGTATCCTTGATCGGTGGCGTTGAGCCAAGCATGCTCGCGCAGACCGACCCCCTCACGGAACCTGAGCAACACTAGGCCACCGCATTACCAACTGAGCGACGTTCGGCCATTTTTATCACGCACCTCGATTCGCCATGCTGGAACTCCCGCAAATCTGATGATGGGATGGTAAGTAAGCAGGGAGTCTTGCCATGAATCATGAGATACTTCTTCCCATCAGGAGG
Organism: Ktedonobacterales bacterium; assembly: GCA_013815535.1. Lineage (GTDB taxonomy): Bacteria > Chloroflexota > Ktedonobacteria > Ktedonobacterales > JACDGC01 > JACDGC01. The sequence goes on along the minus strand of JACDGC010000155.1, from coordinate 1,484 downwards.
TATCGCCATGTCGACGATTCTGCCCCATCCCGACCTCTTAGAACTCGTGGTGCTTCAGCAAACCGCTACTGCTATTGTGGCAGTGGTTCGTCCGCGAGCAGCCTCCTGCCGATGTCCCTTATGTGGAACATCCTCCACGCATATCCATTCACGGTATATGCGGACAGTCTTGGATCTTCCCTGGCATGGAGTGCCGATGCAGTTGCGACTGCACGTCCGTCGGTTCTTTTGTGATATCCCAACCTGCCCGCGCACCATTTTCGCCGAACGCCTTCCTGACGTGGTGGCACCCTATGCGCGACGAACCACCCGGCTTGATACCTGGTTTACCGTCGTCGGATTCGCTCTAGGAGGGGAAGCAGGCGCACGACTGCTGCAGGAATTCGGAGCCACCAGTAGCCCCGATACCCTGCTGCGTCACATCCAACGGGTTCCCATCGTAGGCTCTTCTCCGGGAGAGGCGATCGGTGTAGATGAATTCGCTTTTCGTCGTGGCAAGCAATTTGGGACCATTCTGGTCGATCTGACCACACACCGGGTCCTGGATTTGTTGCCGAATGTGGAGGAGGACACCGTAGTCACTTGGCTGCGCCAATTTCCCCACATCACCGTCGTCAGTCGCGATCGGGGTAGGAACTTTGGCGGTGCCATTCAGCGCGGGGCACCGCAAGCCTATCAGGTGGCCGATCGCTGGCACTTGCTTCACAACCTGGGGGAGCGTGTAGAAGCCATCATGCGTGACCACAAAGCGGCCCTGAAAACCCCGCGCAGTACCTTGCTGGAACAGCACGCAGCAACTTTGGGTAGAACGACAACCCAAGACAGCAAAGGGCGTACAGAGCATGAACGGCAACTCCGCCTCTATGAGCAGATTCAAGAGGCCCATGCACGGGGACTGAGCGGGCGTGCTATTGCGAAACTGCTGGGAATCCACCCCATCACAGCGTGTAAGTATGCCACCATGACCACTCCCCCGGATCGCTTATTGCTTCCTTCAGGGACCTTCCGGCGATTAGCAGCGTATGTTCCTTACATCTATCAACGCTGGAATGACGGCTGCCGCAATGGCGCCCAGATTCACGAGGAACTGCGCGCGCAAGGGATCAGCGTTTCAGTGCGGACGGTCAGTCGCTATATGACGATTCTCCGAGCCGAGTGCGGAGCAACCGGAAAATGGGCAACGGTTGCTCCTACCGCCACGTATATTCCCCAAGCTCCCCCTCCTCCCTCGTTAACTCCTCGACAAGGGGCGATCTTGTTCAGTAAACCACCAGACCGGTTGACGTCGCGTCAGAAAACGCAGTTGGAGCAAGTGTTCGCTCGCGACCCCGCCTTGGTCCCTCTCTATGAGGTCGTCCAAGCCTTTGGACAGATGGTTCGCACACGAGGAGGAAGCCATCTGGATGCGTGGTTTTTGCGGGTCGAAGCCTCGGGGAATGCGCACCTGCAAGCGTTTGCCAAGAGCCTCAAAAAAGATGAAGCGG
>JACDGC010000154.1 GCA_013815535.1 Ktedonobacterales bacterium | reverse complement strand
TTCTTGAGGAGCGCAAGCGCAAGAAGCCTTGGATGCGCGAGATCCACAAGGCGGGGGGCTGGGAGCCAGGGATACGGCTGACGCGCATCGAGATTCGCTATCGGCGGGGCATCCTCAATGAGTTAGAGGTCGCCTATGGTACGGAGAAGGGCGCACGGTGGTACGACGACCCCTATGTCGCGATTGAGCACCTGGGCGAGATGTGGGGCTTTGGGGTGGGCTTTCCTCCCGAATATGACCTCTTGCCGGATGTGACGGGGCGCGGCTGGATGCGGTTGGCGGTGCCAGGGGGCGATAGCAATCAGACGCGGTGGGCGACCGATCCGCTGTGGGAAGTGGTGCAGCGGGTGCCGTTCGGGCAAGGATTGCCCAAGCCGCTCAAACGGGCGCGGGAGGCGGCACCGGATTTGGAGAAGTTAGACGCGGAGGTGCGGGGGCTGTTGGTGTCATTGGCAACGCAACGCGGAGCCTATCTCAAAGCGCCCGCATCGTTGGCGCAGGAGGTGGCGGCGTTTCTGGAACGGATCGCGGAACGGGACCAAGGGCGCGGGCGCGACTTCGCGGAGGATGTGCGCGAACGGGCGCGCATGGCGGGGAAGAAGCTGCCCTACAAAGCACCGCTAGAGTTTCCCAAAGTCGTGCGAGGAGCAAAGGGGGATGCGCATGAGTCAGCGTCGTAGCGATGTGGTGTTAGCACCGGTGATGCAGAGCGGGGATGTACCACTCTTGTTGCTCACCATTACCCAGGCCGCGCAACGCCTTAATGTGAGCCGCTCACTCCTGTATGACTTGGTGCTGAGTGGCGAGATGGTGAGCATCAAAATCAAAAAGGCGCGGCGCATTCCGGTAGCAGAGTTAGAGGCATTCATTCAAAAGCAGTTACAGGGGGGCAAGGACGATGAGTAAGCGCGGCCAGAATGAGGGTTCTATCTACAAGCGCGATGATGGCCGCTGGGTGGCGGTCGTTAATCTCGGTTATGTTGCTGGCAAGCGCAAGCGCAAGTCGTTCTATGGCGACACGCGCAAAGAAGTCCAAGAGCAGCTTACCGCTGCTCTTCGTGACCAACAGCAAGGCATTGCCATTCCTGTTGGCAAGCAAACGGTTGAACAATATTTGCATCAATGGCTAGAGGAATTTGCTAAGCCATCGATTCGCCATAATACCTACATCAGCTATGCGAGTATTGTTCGCCTTCATCTTGTCCCTGAGATTGGGCGACATCAACTTGCTAAGCTGAAGCCCCAAGATATTCAGGGGATGCTGAATCGCAAGTTAGAGTCGGGGCTTTCACCTCGGATGGTGCAGTTGATTTTGGTCGTGCTGCGTATCGCTCTTGCCAAGGCTCAGCGATGGGGGCTAGTAGCTCAGAACGTCGCTAAATTGGTAGACTCCCCTCGCGTTTCTCGTTACAAGGCGCAATTCCTGGAACCAGAAGATGCACGCCGATTGCTTCAAGCAGTACAAGGGGATAGGCTCTCTGCATTGTTCACGGTAGCCCTTGCCCTCGGTTTGCGGAAAGGCGAGGCGCTTGGGCTTCGGTGGAAAGATATTGACTTCAAGCGCAAGCAACTTACTGTTGAATCAAACTTACAATTCATCAAAGGGGAGTTTGTTTTTACAGATACGAAAAGCGACCAAGGACGACGGACTATCCCGCTGCCTGAAGTGGCTTTGCAATCGCTGCAAGAACATCGCATCAAACAAGATAAAGAACGTCAGCAAGCGGGCGAAAACTGGCAGGAAAACAACTTGGTGTTTTCGACCTCACATGGCACACCGTACAGCGCAAGGAATGTTAGCCGCTCCTTTTATCGGCTGTTAGATAAGGCTGGTTTATCGCATATGCGGTTCCACGACCTTCGCCATACCTGCGGCTCCTTGCTTATCGCTCAGGGTGTGCATCCTCGTGTCGTAATGGAAGTACTCGGTCATAGTCAGATTAGTGTGACGATGAACCTATATGCACACATCATTCCAGGATTGAAGGAGGGCGTAGCCGATAAAATGCAAGCGATGTTGAGCGACGATGAGGCATAAATCAGGCGGGAATATGGTATACTTCGTAAAAGAGTCGTGTTTTCCGGTAGGAGGTGATGGCGATGATTGAACAACTTCGTCAAGCTCTCGACCATCTGGATCAACTTCCTCAGCGTGACCAGGAAGAGTTAGCCCAGATCATCGAAGAAATGTGGGAAACCAGCCAAGTACCGCCTTTTGACCCGGCCAAGGTGCCGCAAGAGGCAAGTGATTTCGATGCTGATATGGCAGCGCTCGATGTCATTCGCGGTAAGATGAGCAAGCATGCAGTATCTCATTGATACGGTGGTACTCAGTCAATATCTCCGAGGACGACCAGGCGCAGTGGCCCTGGTTCGCCCTCTTGTTTCGCAGTCAGTCACCAGCATTGTGGTATATGCAGAAATTGTGGAATATATCCGCGGATTACAACAAACCGACCAATGGTATCAACAACTCCGCCGTTTGATGGAGCAAATTCCACCATTGCGCCTAACCTATGCAATTGCTGATCGGTATGCCGATATACGACGTATTCTGCGGCCAGCCGGTCAACTCATCGGTGATATCGATCTGTTGATTGCTGCAACCGCTCTCGTTCATAATCTCACACTTGTCACAGCCGACACTGATTACCAGCGAGTTTCAGGCTTAACATCGCTGATAGTTCCACGTAGTTCGCTAAAATGACTAAATGGTTCGTCTCGTATTTTATCGCCCAAGACGTCCATAGATGTTACGATTTAAAGGGCAAATGCTGATGTAAGCATCGACCTGCTAACTTCACAATCGGGTTGAGATGAGTGAGATGACAAGATACCCTACTACGCCCAAAAGGATGGCAGGGAGGATCGCTAGCAGAGCATATAACCTCTCAGTATTAGATCGGCTCATTACAAGAGGGATAAGGAGGCCGATAACGATGCCACCGATACCCTCTATGGGATATTGTACGATTGCTATAAGATAGATTCCTTCGGCTATAAAGACTGCCCCAAGGAGTGCTACGGCAATATTACGATGTCCCGCATCTTCGCCACGCCACCAATGCCCAGCTATAGCGAAAACAGGACCAAATACGAGGCCAATAATTAGCCAGAGCGCAACAAAACTGTAAGAATCTGGAAGCCCGTATTTGAATGAGGCAAACCCGTAATAGCCGAGGACTTCCCCAAAGAGTGTAGCAATGCCAGCATTGATAGCCAGGGTATTGGAGGTCGTTAAAGAAGCCAAGAAAAAAGCGGGGACGACCCACACGGCTCCTGAATTAGCAATCTGGCTAAAGCTTCCTGGTAAGATTCCTTGTCCTAATAAGGTAAGTCCTCCAACAACGACGCCAATGAAAAATGTGAGCGTGAGCGTTTGCCAAAGATTTTGTAGAGCTAGCACGGGTGGCTTTATTCGCACCATAGTTTGCATCGCAGGTACCATTCTCCAAGCGGGTGGCTGTCAAGGTGGCTGTCAAAAGTGATTGTGGCTGTCATTGCTAGTAGGGAGGTAAGCAAAAACCCCGCCTGTAGAGCGGGGTCAAGGGGTGCGCCCGGCGGGGCTCGAACCCGCGACCCTGCGATTAAAAGTCGCATGCTCTACCACTGAGCTACAAGCGCATCTGCACGGATGATACCACATGGGAGCGACGCATGTCCATAGCAGCGTCACTCCCAGCGCACAAACCCATGGCTTAGTTACTTGGTGTGGCAGGTGGTGTCGTTGGGGGCGCAGTGCCATTTGTTGCACGCGCCGCAGCGGCCTTGAGTATCTGTGCAAACGGCTCGACCAGATCAATCGGTAGCGGGAAGATAATCGTTGAATTCTTTTCCACCGCGATCTCGGTCAGCGTTTGTAGATAGCGTAGTTGCAGGGTGGCGGGTTCCATGCTCATCACATGCGCGGCTTCGCTGAGTTGGTGCGACGCTTGCAACTCGCCGTCGGCAGCGATGATCTTCGCGCGCTTCTCGCGCTCAGCCTCAGCTTGCTTGGCCATCGCACGTTGCAGATTCAGGGGTAATTCGACATCCTTGAGGGCCACGGTCGTCACTTTGACGCCCCATGGCTCGGTCTGCTCGTCGATGATCACCTGCAAACGATGGTTGATGACCTCGCGCTCTGCCAGAACCTGATCGAGATCGGACTGGCCCAGCACATTGCGGAGCGTCGTCTGGGCGATCTGCACGCTAGCACGGAGGTAATCCGCGACATTAATGATCGCCCGTTGCGGGTCGACGACATTGAAATAGACCACCGCGCTGACCTTCATTGTCACATTGTCACGCGTGATGATCTCTTGCGGCGGCACTTCGATGGTGAGCGTACGGAGATCGACCTTGCGAACCGAGGTAATCCATGGCGTCACATAGAAAAGACCCGGGCCACGCGTGCCAGCAAACGTCCCCAAGCGAAAAACCACAGCACGTTCATATTGGTTGACGATGCGAAGCCCCGAAAGCAGCGTAAGGCCCACGATGAAGGCAGCGATGCCGCCAATACATAGAACTACCACACTCAAATCAGTCATTGCGATCCTCGAGATTTTCTGGTTGCGGCGGCGCAGCCACCGACACGTTGGATGCAGTTAACGCATCTGGTGCGACGATCAGGCGAAGATCGACCACGCTGAGCACTCGCACGATTTGCCCAACAGTGAGGGTTTGCATAACAAAAGGATCAGCCAGCGTTGCAGCCCAGTCTTCACCTTGGACCAAAACGCGTCCAGCGGGGGCGAGCGATTGCAGCACTGTAGCGCGGCTACCCAACAACCTCGCTGTCGCAGACAAAGGGCGATGACGGAGCGACAGCGTCACCCCCAACGCTAGCAGTGCCCCAACACCACTGATGCCAGCAAACGTCAACGCGGCAGTGAATGGCATGATGACGCCAACCGCCAAGAGGATGCCGAGGACGACGAGTGCCACACCGCTGATAATCATCACAAACCATAAAAAACCATGATGGGCAAAAACGCCATGAATTCCACGAAGCATGCGTTGCTCTCTTTCCATGTAGGGACCACTGTTGCCTGCCTCGGTCATATTGTACGCCTGCATGTCGCGCGCGTCAATCCGCTCTGGCGCAGTGTCTGATAGTACCGTTTCGTGTGCGGCTCGCACGATGCAAAAGACACACAATGACTACCCAAGCTTGCTTATGCGGACAGGAAATGGTACAATAAAGACGCTTTCTGAAGGGAATTAGAAAAGGAGTTGGGATGATGTTGCGAGTGTGGGCAAGCAAGGTAGCATTGGCAGTGATGTTGGCGGTGGCGCTGTTTGTAGGTGGCAGCACACTGGGGCCAACCCAGGCGGCGACGCAAAAAGCCCCCGCGTTGACGCTGACGTTCACCTGTGCCAGTGCAGTTGATTATTCATATGGGCAAATCTGCGTGCATACCCATGCCGGGATGGCGCTCGCCATTACCGTGCACTATTGCAGTGGCTATAATGCCGTCAGCAATAGCCTCAAAGGTACGCGCTATGCGAACAGTGCAGGCAACGCAAGCTGGGCATGGCGCCCAATGACGAAGTGTCGGGGGATGGCGACCGCAACAGTGCGCGGCATCTGGCATGGCATAACGTTGTGGCGCATCGTTACCTTTAAGGTGCGTTAAGCGCTAGGCAAGACCCACCACCTCGTTGTACACTGAGACTATTCAGCGCTAGCAGCGAGGTGGTTTTGTAGCCATGGCTCACCCAACGGATTCCCCTGAAGTCGCCGCCGCCATCGAAGACATCGCGGCGTATTGGGGCCATATGGCCCAGCAATGGCCATGGATGCGACAGCAATCGTTGCGTCCGGTGTATATCTTGACAGGTGAATTATTACAAGCACTGGTGCGCGCTTACCCTGCCATGCTCACCTCGAACCAAATGCGCTGGTATGCCCGCGCGCGCAACAACACCCCCAGCATATACGTCCTCTTCCCCGACCATTTTGAACAAGAGGCGCAAAAGCGCGTCGGCAGCACGGACCCCCATTTATTAGAAGGCAAAACGGCCCTCACTTTCGTCTATCTCGCTACAGTTGACGGTCAGACGGAGGTCGCTAAAACATTGCTGATCTCCACCGAGCGTGCCGCGCCGCTCTTCCGCGCGCAACTCGCCCATGAGTTGCTGAACTGTGCCACCGCAACGGACTGGGATGGCCAAGTGATGCGCGCGGGCTTTCGCCGCGTCACCTTTGGCGCGGGTGCTCCCCTGCAATGGGGCGCGCTGCTGGGCGATCTGCTCATCGACACACTGCTGCTCGACTTCTTACCCACCCTACAATCCTACACCCGCGCCGATCTCTTCGACGGCCAGCAAGGTCCCTATTGGCGCATCGCGGAAGCGCTAGGCAACAAGCTCCCCCGTGCCGCCGTGTTGGACGCCCTCTTTGGCCCCACCCCTGCCCGCGATGCCCTGTCTGGCCTGCTGAACGAAGCCTTCGAGCGTGGTGATGCCGCCACGTGGCTCGACCGTCTCATCAGCGAGCGCAAATGGGACGTGCTCGGAGAGGCACTGGGGGTGAGCGAATAAGACCTCATGTGAAAGAACTGATATACTCATAACCAAGAATAGTGGGAGGAAGAGCCTTATGAACATGAACGCGTTAGGCATTCAAGGAGTCATCATCGATCCAGAGATTCAGGGTGGACGGCCAGTCGTTGAGACAGGCATCCCCATTTATCTCATTTTGGATATGCTGGCACAGGGATTTACGCAGCAAGAGATGTTGGATGACTACGGAGTTACCGCTGAACACATTCAGATTTCGCTACGCTTCGCCGCAGCCCATATCGGGCAGGTTAATGCTGATGCTGCCTGACTGGCACTTTCTTCTCGACCGTGGAGTCAATTTGCGTACAAAGCGAACTCTCCTCATGGCGGGTTTTTCCGAAATACTATAACTGGCAGACGTAGGTTTAACGGGGCTAGCGAAAGATCTCGATATCTTTCATGAGGCTCAGCAGCGTAGGCTAATCATCATTATGAAAGATACAGATTTCATTCAGCAGCTGGCTTATGCCTTGGGACACGAAGGCATCATCTTTTGATATCGAAGAGGGATTACCATTTTTAGCATTTGCCCTGCGTAGATGTATTCTTTCTGCACATAAGTTGAAATGACGCTCTGTGGCGACAGCACAACAAGCATCATCTCACATGCTCGCACCGCTTCCTCAATCATCTTGACCCAATTATCACCGCCAGGAATGTCGCTACGATTCTTCCACGTAGTGATGCCGCGCTCATTAAGGGAAAGTTCCAATCGATCGACAAACTCGCTATCCTTGCGCGAATAGCTGAGAAACACCGTGGATGGCAAAATTCTGAATTGCACAGTGAAGCAGTAGATAGATTAGCTCCCCTCAAGTTTACTGCACTAATATGTGTAAGGCTCAGGTTTGCACCGCTTAGATCAAGCCTTTTTATAGCGAGCGTACTTCTTCCCTCGTTCCACTCTTAGAATCCATCATTTTGTCCTGCACTAACTAAAAGTATACGCAGAACTCCCGGATCGGCCATATTTTCTCCTGGCTCATTGTATCAATAAACGCATAAACACACTAGCATTATATCACGCCATTCCTCGGACACAGAGATAGCCATCAAAACAAACGGTTTAGCATCCTTGCGATTTGTCAACAGGGGTGATATAATTTACCTGAGGCATTGCCTCACATTCCACATGCCAAGCGGCGGCGTCGCGCTCCTGTGTGCCAGAGGCACCCATCGCGGCGAACACACCACGCGGGCAGAGGAACAC
>JACDGC010000153.1 GCA_013815535.1 Ktedonobacterales bacterium | reverse complement strand
GGCGTCTGTGGCCGCGAGACCGCGTTCGACTCAAGCTGCTGAATGTAGAGGTACTCCGCGCCACCCGCGCTGAACTGCGGCATCTGCGCGGCAGCGGATTTGCGCGAAGGCACTGCGCCGTTGGCCGTGGTAATGCGCTGGATCTCTTGGTCTTGCATCAGATAGTTGATGAAGGACCACGCGCCATCGACACTTGCGGCATGCTGGGTGATGCACCACTGCAACGAACCCAGGCCCGTCTTGCTGCCCTGGCCAAAGTTTGGCAGGGGAATCAAGGCCAGATCGCTGCCCCAGGCTTTCTGATAGTCGTTGAACTGCCAGTGACCAACCCACGAGATGGCAGCAGTGCCGTTGATGAAGGACTTGTCATCGGTGTTGGGGTTGACCAGACCCTGCTTGAACCAGCTTTGAAAGGTCGTCAGCGCCGCGACCGACTGCGCGCCGTTGAGGGCACCATCGGCGGTCTTGTAATCGGAGCGGTTGATGAGGTCGCCACCAGCGGACTGGATGACGGGCGAGAAGCCATAGCTAAACCACTCGCTTTTGCCATAGTTCAGTTTCAGATCCAGCGGCTTGGCGATGCCGCCCTTTTGCAACGCCAGCAGCGCTTTGGTGAATTCATCCGCCGACCACGCATCGCTGATGCCGGTGGGGATGCGGACGTTCGCCTTTTGCAGCAACGACTTGCGGGCATACAAAGCCAGGCCAGAGTCGAAGGTGCCGATACCGTAGAAATGGTTGGCATAGGTGCCCTGGTTCACGATGGATTGCAGCAGATCACCCTTCAGGTCGGGCGTGACGCAGTTATCCAGCGGCACCAGATCTTTGTTCCAGGCGTAGTTATACAGCAATGGACCATCGAAATCGAGGATGTCGGGCAGGCTATTCGAGGCGGCAGCGGCCTTCACCTGGTCGTCATAGTTGCCTTCGGGCAGCAGCACCAGTTTGACGGTGACATTGCTCTGGCTGGCGTTAAAGGCCGCGACTTGCGCGGTGATCACGTCGCGCTCAGCGCCAGTGCCGCTGTGGAACCAGGCGGTGAGGGTCGATTTTCCGGTGACTTTGCCGGTGCAGCCTTTCGTCGCCGCAGCGTTATTGCTGCTGCTGCCACACGCGGCGACGAAGAGCGTCGCCACTATGGCGAGCGTAGACGAAAGGATGGCGAGACGACGGGTGTGCATAGCTCCTCCTGTGGAATATTTGGAACCGCTTCCAAACGAGACAAAAAGAAGAATTCAGTGCGCTAGTGGGGAGGTCGTACGCCGGACAACCAGTTCCAGCGGTAAGACCTCGTGGGGGACATCCGGTGTGGCATCGCTCAGCACGTCTAACAGCAACGTGGCACCGCGTGCGCCGCTTTGATAGAGCGGCTGGCGAATGGTGGTGAGGCCGACATAGGGGGCGACCTCGATATCATCGAAGCCGATGACCGACAGATCGCCAGGGATGGTGAGACCCGCCGCTTGCGCGGCCTCGATGACCCCCAACGCCTGCGTGTCAGAGGCGGCGAAGATCGCGGTGGGGCGTTCAGGCAGCGCCAGCAACTCCGTCGTCAGCCGATGGGCGATGTGACGGTCGTGCTGACCTTCTTTGCGATACGTAGCGGGTGTGGCGACCCCCGCCGCCGTCAGCGCGTCTAAGAAGCCCTGACAGCGATCACGGCTGGCGGTGAAGCCATACGCATTGCGGTGGTGGTCGCCGACGAAGGCGATGCGGCGGTGGCCGAGATCCAGCAGATGCTGCGCGGCCATGCGTCCGCCCGCGATGTTGTCGATGATCACATAGGGGAGGTCGGTGTGGGCGACATCGATCAGCGCCAAGGGGATGGCAGCGTGGCGAAACCGTGCCACTTCGTCATCTTGCATCGGCAACGAGATGATGATGAAGCCATCCGCGCGGTCGCGCCGCATGAGCGTCTGAAAATATTCCGCGCGCTGCGCCGGGGAATCGACATTGAAGAGGACAAGGTCATATTGGCTGACGCGCAAGCTTTCGACGATGCCACGCAAGCGCTCGACCACAGAGGGGTGGGTGAAGAACGGCGCGATGACCCCCACGGTGAAGGTTCGCCCCCGTGACAGGCCCTGGGCGAGATGACTGGGGTGGTAGTCCAGTTCATGCATCACCGCCAGCACGCGGCTGCGTGTTTTTTCGCTGACGGCGGGATTGTTGTTGAGGACACGCGAGACGGTCCCCACGCCGACGCCAGCTTTGGCGGCGATATCTGCGATTGTTGCCATCGCTGTTTCCCTATCCTCTTCGATATGGAACCGATTCCAGAAGCTAGTGTACCGGATAGCGCACGTTTTGTCAAGTGGTTTGGCGATCAATTTCGTGCGATACTGGAAGCGCTTCATAGAACTGCCGCTCAGGAGGCGCAGCCATGGTCGATCTTCAACGTCCGCGTTACCACTTCATACCCCCGGCGAATTGGATGAATGACCCAAACGGCCTCATTCACTGGCAGGGCATCTATCACCTCTTCTATCAATATAACCCAGATGGCGCGTGGTGGGGCAACATCCATTGGGGCCACGCCACCAGCACCGATCTGGTGCGGTGGCACCATCAACCCATCGTGCTGACACCCCAGCCAGGCACGGCGGACGCTGATGGCTGTTGGTCGGGCTGCACGGTCATCGATGACGCGGGGACGCCCACCATCCTCTACACGGGCAGCGCGTGGGGCACTGAGCGCCCCTGCCTGGCAACGGGCAGCGCAGATCTGCTGACCTGGCAGCCGAGCGCGAAGAACCCCGTCATCCCTGCGCCGCCACCGGGGTTGGACGTGATGGGTTTTCGTGACCCCTATGTGTGGCGCGCGGGGGATGAGTGGCGGCTGGCGCTGGGGTCGGGCCTGCGCGATGTCGGTGGCGCGGTGCTGCTGTACCGTTCGCGCGACCTGCACACATGGGAATATCTGCACCCGCTCTACGTCGGCGGCGCGGTGGATGGCACGATGTGGGAATGCCCCAATTTTTTCCCGTTGGGTGACAAATATGTGCTGTGCGTCAGCATCATTCCCAGGCGCGAGGTGGTGGCCTTCGTCGGCACCTATGCCGATGGCCGCTTTATTCCCGAACGGCGGCAAGTGCTGGACGGCGGCCAAACCTTCTACGCGCCGCAGATATTCCGCGATGCCACCGACCGTACCTTGCTCTTTGGCTGGCTGGCTGAGGAACGCTCCGAAGCCCGGCAACGGGCGGCGGGCTGGTCGGGGGCGCTCTCGCTGCCACGGGTGCTGACGCTCGCGCCGGATGGCACGCTGCGCCAATCACCCGCGCCAGAGGTCGCGCTGCTGCACGACACCGCGCTGCCCTTGCTGGCCGTGACGCCGCCACCCAATACGCCGATCACGCTGCCCGGTCGCCAATGCGAGGTCGCGCTGCGCCTGCCGCCCCAGGCGGTCACGCACCTGACCCTGACCCACCTGGGTGCCACTGATGCCCCTCTGCGCCTCACGTATGATCGCGCCCAATCGCTGCTGGCGCTACACCTGACTGGTGACGCAACGCCCCGCTCGGTGCCCCTCGTCCTGAATGAGGGCACGCCGCTGCATCTGCGCTTCTTCATAGATGCTTCCGTGATCGAAGTCTGCGCGAACGATCAGGCATGGATTTCTGCTCGCAGCTATGCGGAATCGGAGGCGCTGCTTACGTTGCAGTGGGGCACAACCGTCAGCGCCACCTGAGTAAGATGCCCATAGAATTAGCCACATATCATCCCGGCCGAGCATGGTGCTCTTGCAGCGCCTGCTGCATCACATCGTGAAGGCGTTGTTCATGAGGCGTGGGAACCAACCCGGTCATGCCGCGCAGCGTCGCGGCTTCGCGCCACAGTCTGGAGGCGTGTTCCAATTCAGTCAATTGGAGCGCGCCCCACGCCTGCCCTTCTAACCCATGGATGAGGCCCATGTTGTCCCCAACTTGCCGGGCAAGGGTTGTGCCATCGGTGAACCATTGCAGCGCTTCTGTGACGAGGTGCTGGGTCTGTGCGATGCGGCCATGCAGGATCACTGCGGCTAATGTTCCTAACACAAGGTGTAGCTCTTCAGTGCGCTGGAGGGCTTGTGCGGCCCAGCGGCTGGCTTCGGCTGGTTTTCCCTGCCGCAGGGCGATGTCGCCCAACAGCAATTGGCATTGCATCATCCAGACGGGTTCGCCGAGTTGCGTCACGGTCGCCAAACTGCCTTCGACCCACGCCAGGGCCGCTAGCAGGTCGTCCTGCCAGAGTGCCACCCGCGCGAGTCCCTCTTGGTTCAAGGCGACCCAGTATGGGAGCGACTGCGCCTCCATCTGGGCGAGACATTCGGTAAAGTGCTGCTGGGCCGCCTGCGGATGCCCTTCGAGCAGCGCGATATTTCCCAGATAAAACAGGATGCGTGCGCGTTCTTCCGCTGAGCCATCCATCGCGCGCGCATCTTGCAGCGTGAGGAGCGCCTGATGGGCTTGAGTGACCAAGCCCCTTTCCAAAAGCTGAACTGCTTGATTTTCCATGACATCGCACAAGTGGGCGTGATCGTCCATGGACTGATAGCGCGCGCGGGCTCGCTCATAGCGACGCGTCGCTTCTTCGAGGTTGCCGAGCCGATTGGCAATGACTCCCAAATTATTCCATAGCTTCGCCACCCGTGCCCCATCCGTGGGGTCGGTTAGCTGCTGGATGAGGGTCAAGCCGAGCCGTTCGGCCTCAGCAAGATCGCCCTGGCGCACGCAACATTTCAAGAGCAAATCGAGCGCGACGCGCTGGTCGGCCTGGTTGGGGGCTGCCGCCACAAAACGCGTCAGCCAGCGCTTGGCGGTGCGCCATAGTCCTTGCTGATCCCAATAGCGCCACTGCCCGTTGAGCAAAGCCAGAGCCATGGGCCAATCCTGCGATTGGAAGGCCCATTCCGTCGCGGCTTCGCGGTCGGCCTGGTTGGCCGCCATGATCGCTAATGCTGGCTGCGATTCCCCCGCCTGCAATGCTTGGTCGCAAGCGGTGATGACCGTGAGGAGGTAACGCGCATGGCGTTGCTCGCTGCTGGCGCGGAGTCCTTGGTTCTCTAGATGCGCGAGGGCATACCACCGGACCAGTTCCAGTTGGGTATACCAGGGCACATCATCGATGGGGTCCACTGCTTTGATGAGCGAATGCTCGACCAAGCGCACCAGCGCTTCGGCAACATCGTGTTGGTTGGCGCTGTCCACGACACCTTGCAAGGCCTGGGCAGCAAAGGGGCCGCGAAAGATGGCACAGTGCCACCAGAGCACTTGCGTCGCATCTGGCAGCAACGACATGCTGCGGTCAAGGATGGCCGCCACCGTCGGACCAGACCGCGTCAGGCTGAGCGGCAAGGGTTGGCGCAAAGAAGGCGTGCCACGCGCATGCATGCATGGCTGCGTCCCCACGGCACGTTGCGCCGCCAGCAGTTCAAGCGCCAACGGCAGACCTTCGCTGGTGGTCGCGATGTCGTTATACTCGGCGATGCGCTCAGGGGGCGGCGGCAAGGGTATCCGCAGGCATTGCACCAGCAACAATGCGGCGTCAGACAACGTCGCTGGCTGAGTGGGGAGCGTCGCCAAGGGCGGGATGACCACAGACTGTTCCCCCACCGCCGCAAATGCCCGCCGACTCGTGATGAGGAAATGCAGACGAGGCGCGTGGATCAAGAGATCCATGAGGACATGCGCTTGGGGCACCAGGTGTTCACAGTTATCGAGGACAAGATAGAGATCGCGGGCATACAGGGTTTCCATCAGAACGGGCAAAAGCTGGTGGCGCGTTGGTAACGCGAGAGCCGTGGCAAGGGCGAACAAGACATCATCGATGGTGGTCAGGGTGGCGAGCGACAGCCACAAGACGGGGAGATGGTGATCGCGCTCGATTCGGTGTGCCAGGGCGGTGGCCAAATGGGTTTTGCCGACACCCGGTGGGCCAGTGAGCGTCAGCCACCGGCCAGTGGGCGGCGCCAATTGATGCAGCAGGTTGGCGAGGAGATGGTCGCGTCCGATGAGGGGTGTGAGCAGGGACGGTGGGCGAAAGGCGGCCGGAATCGCCAGCGGCACCGCTGGGGGGGCGAGTTCCGCGAGATGTAAGAGGCCGAGCAATTCATCGGGCGTGAGGGTCAGCGCGGCAGCGAGCGCCGTCACCAGCGGTTGTGTTGGGCGACGTTCGCCTTGTTCGAGCTTCCGAATGGTCGAGACCGCATACCCCATTTCGTTGGCGAGCAATTGTTGGGTGAACCCGCGCGCCTGACGTTCTCGTTTCAGCCAGCGACCAAATGACAGGAATGTGGTCATCATCGACCTCCTGAAAGCCTCCATGGCACATCTGTGGCACTTTTGTGGCACTGTAGCCAAGATTATACGCGCAAAGTCGAGTGTAATGGAAGGGCTTCTTGGAAGGGGTTCCAAATGGTTTGGTCCCGGAACATTGCACGGGAATGAGCATTCCCGTGCAAACAAGCGAAAGAGGTACGACCTATACGTTCATCGGTGTCCACATGGTTCGCTCATCGTCTCGTCCGGCTCGGCATCGCTGGGCTGCTCGCAGCCCTCTTGATAGCCGGGGCGGCATTCACGTCGGGCGCGTTATTGCACCCACGTCAGGCCCATGCTGCTGAGGGATGTGGTACGGGGAGCAACGATTTTTATACCGTTCAAAAATTTGTTCAAGGCGGTATCACCGGAGGAGACACACCGGGGATCTACTATGTTGAGCAAGATACGTGTCAGGCGAATGCGACAGCAACCAATTTCGCCAACCGAGCCAATGAAAAGGATTTATGCGCCTCACATTTTAGCTGGGGAGCAACGATTTTTGGCTTGCTTGGCTTGTTTACCTCGTTCGCCAATCCAATCGCTGGTGCAGGAGCAATTTCGGGATTTACTCTCGGAGCCGAATGTGCCGACACGAAAAACGCCCTGACTAATTTTTCGAATAATATTCGTGCCACCGCGCAAGGATGTGGGACGCAAGGCATTACTTACATGATGCGCGTGGCACGGAATGAGCTCGTCCTGTACGAAGCGGCATGCCAAACTCCCCAGAAGACAAGTCCCTCCCTCCACAAGATTCCACTACCCTCGATCTCCCCTTGGTGCAAGCCCCACAGTCAGATTCTGGCGGTTCCATCTGCGATACAACACCCTACTATTCGAGTCAGACATCAGACAATGAGGAAACCTCCTACTTCCGTGACACCCTCGTCGCTAACGATGAGATGAACAACACCTACCAGCATGACCAATGGAACTATCAGACAGGTGATTATGATATCAGCCTGGGGACAATTTCGGATTGTGCAACACAACCTCCCCCAACACCAACCGATACGCCACCGACAGACACGCCGACCCCAACGCCAACGAATACCCCCACGCCAGTCGACACCTATGTTGGCACTTTCTGTACTAACTCGGTGGTTTATCGCCTCAGCAATGGCATAGCAGTAGACCGTTTCGTTTACGTTACCACCAGAACGAATAGGAACCCCGGCGGCACTTCGTATTTCCTCGACTACGATCAACAGCATGGCGCTAATGGAGGCTGGCACTCGACGCTCCCCAGTGTTGCTAGTTGCTTGAGCTTTTCCAATCAACGGCCTACCGATTACCGTGATCCAGGATATCCTGCTCCATAACGCTGCCGAGTCGTTGGTGTAGCTACCAAGCATTCTATCAGAGGGCGCTCTTATCCCGGACTCGATACTGTTGGCGAACTAGCGACTAAGCGGCGAGGGTGGCAGGACATGAGGTGATATCTTCAAGGCAGGAAGAAAACTTGGTACCACTCCGCCTGAGAGGATGAAACCGATGAGTTTACCGC
>JACDGC010000152.1 GCA_013815535.1 Ktedonobacterales bacterium | reverse complement strand
GTCTTAGGTGTCTTCGCGACCCTCTTGCCAGAGCGTGGGGCGTTGCCATTTCGGGTCGCCGCGCTGACGAACCATGGCCAAACCGTCATCGTGCAGACCGATAACCGCCATGCGGAGGGCATCGCCCAAGTGTTGAGCGCCAGCCAAGCGCAGCGGGTGCAGACGTTGGATGGTCGCATCGATCCGGTGCAGGTGAGCGTCGCCCTTGACCAAATCTCGCGTCAGTTCTGAGCGACCCGCCCCCCACCGATCTCTCTCATATGCTTGCGTCGCGGCGGGGGGTGTGGTACACTGGTGTGGTATTTTGCGCCAGAGCGCACAGCAATCACCGAGGAATGTCGTGAAGAATTACAAGCTCAAGACCCACAAGGGGACGGCCAAGCGCGTGCAAAAAACGGGCAGCGGCAAATTCGTCCACTTCAAGATGGGTCGCAACCATTTGCGGCGCCGCAAATCGGGTCGCATCCTGCAATCGCTGGATAAGAAGCGCCCGTTGAGCGTCGGCGACACCAAGAAGATGTCGCGTCTGCTGCCTTACGGCAACTAAAGCGCCGCTCATTTCGTCCCCTGCATCCTAAATAACGGGATTCAGTTGTCCCGACGGGTCGTCGATTCCCCCCGTTCAAGAATCTTGCAAGAGGAAGTAACTCACTATGCCTCGCGTCAAACGCGGCATCACCAGCCGCAAGCGTCATAAGAAGGTCTTTCGCCTCACGGAAGGCCACAAAGGCGTCCGCCATACACATTATAAAGTCGCCCACGAGTCCATGATGAAGGCGCTGGCTTATAGTTATCGCGACCGCCGCAATCGCAAGCGTGACTTTCGCCGCTTGTGGATCACGCGCATCAATGCGGCCTCGCGGATGCATGGCGTCACTTACAGCCAGTTCATGCATGGGCTGAGCCTGGCTGGCATCATGGTCAACCGCAAGGTGTTGGCTGACTTGGCGGTCTATAATAGCGCCGTCTTCGCCGCCCTGGTGGGTAAAGCGACCGACGCCCTCAAGCCCCAAGCCTAGCTCAGGCCGGTCATGGAACCCTTTGGGCAGACCATCACCAGCCTCCATAATCCTAAAGTTGGTGCCCTGCGTGCCTTGCAGACGAGCAAGGGGCGCAGGGCTGCTCGTGCTTTCCTGGCTGAAGGTGTGCATCTGGTGACGGAAGCGCACGCGGCGCACATCCAACCCGATCTCGTCATTTACGATCCCACCGCGTTGGATGGCGCGCCGCTGCTGGATGTGCTGGGCGTGTGGGCGGCGGAGGGTGTGGAGGTCGTGGCGGCGACGCCGACCATCATGGAGCGCGTGTGTGATGCCCAGACCCCTCAGGGGGTTGCGGCGGTCATCAACCTGGACCGCGTCACGGCGGAGCGCATGAACGCGCGGCGGCGGGGACGCTTTCGTCCGCTGCTGCTGATCCTCGATGACATCGCGGATCCTGGCAACGTTGGCACGATCTTGCGCTCTGCGCTGGCGGCAGATGTGGACACCGTCCTGTTGACTCCCAACTGCGTCGATGCCTTCGCGCCCAAGGTGGTGCGGGCGGCCAGCGGCGCACACTTTCATCTGCCATTGCGCCCCGAGCAAAGTTGGGCACAGATTGAGGCGCAGTTGGCGGGTGCGCCGCACATGCAGCAGGTGCTGGTAGCTGATGCGGCGGGTGACACCGATTATAGCGCGCTGGATCTGACGCAGCGTACTGGCCTCATCATTGGCAACGAGACGCGTGGCCCCTCTGTCGCTGCTCGGTCGCGTGCCACGCGTCAGGTGCGCATTCCGATGTATAACCATGTGGAATCGCTGAACGCGGGCATCGCTGCCAGTGTCATCCTCTTCGAGGCCGTGCGCCAACGCCGCGCCACCGAGAAATAGCCTCGGCCCCTTGTGCCGCCGTGTTCTGGCACTGTTCTCTGCGACGCACCTTTTCACCCACCCAGGTCTGTGCAGTGCAGACTCCGTCGTCATTCGCTTCGCTGTGTCTTTGATGTCTTCTCGCTGGTTCGCACTGGCTGCCAATGGCGCTATCTACCCACCCAATGTTCCGCCATGGCAGACTGTCTATTATTCCCTTCGCTAATTCATCTGCGGCGGTCTCCGGGTCCATCTCTAGCGGGAACTCCGGGACGCCGAACGGCGACGCGTTGACAAGGAACCTCATCGGCGACATAGCATCCTCTCCCAAACCCGCTCCGAAATCTGCTTGATGATACCCAATAATATTCCCTATTGACATATACGCTATTCTGTATTACTATGTACTAGTAGTCTGTAGTACTGCATATTCGCCATACATAGTAGTAAGGGGTGATTAGACTGGATGACCTAACGGAAATGCTGAAAGGCGTGTTAGAGGGCTGTGTCCTTGAGATTATCAGCCGTAAGCAAACCTACGGCTACGAAATCACCCGGCAACTTCATGCCCTCGGCTTCATGGATGTGGTGGACGGAACGGTTTACACCATTTTGGTTCGGCTTGAAAAGAACAAACTCGTGGACATTGAGACAAAGCCGTCCGACATGGGGCCACCGCGAAAGTTTTTTGCGCTGAACGACGCGGGGCGCGAGGAATTACGCCGATTTTGGGCAAAGTGGGAGTTCGTTGCGTCGAAAATCACCGAGCTAAAGGAGGGGCAACGATGAGCGGAGTGGCTAAGTTTTTCAACGAGTATTTCAATTTGAAACGCATCGCGCGGGAAAAGCGCGAGTTTAAGCAAAAGCAGGAACGAGCGAAAGCCCTGCCGGAAGACTACCGCTATGTCTATCACAAGATCCAGCTTTATATGTGGAGTTATTCGGGAGGGTCAGGGATGGATATGCTGCCGATCTTCGCCGATTTGCTCGACCTTTTCGAGATGGGCGCGGCGGAGGGTAAGCGCGTCTTGGAGATCACGGGTGAGGATGTGGCCGCGTTTTGTGATGAGTTGCTGAGGAACGCCACGACGTACACCGAAAACCGACGCGAGGCGCTGAACGACGACATTCTGAAAAAGCTGGGAAAGGGGAACGGTGCGTAAATGACAGACATTGCCATTCATGTGAAAGATTTGCGGAAATCTTTTAAAGCTACGGAAGTCCTGAAGGGTGTTGATTTCGAGGTGCGGCGCGGCGAGATTTTCGCCTTGCTCGGCTCGAACGGGGCGGGTAAGACGACGACCATCAACATCCTCTCGACGCTTTTGAAGCCCGACGATGGGAGCGCGAGCGTATGTGGCTTTGATGTGGGGCGTCAATCCGAAAAGGTCCGCGAGAGCATCAGTCTGACCGGGCAGTTCGCCGCTGTGGATGGCATCCTCACGGGGCGTGAAAATCTCGTGCTGATTGCCAAACTGCGGGGAGTTGCCGACGCGCACAAAACCGCCGATGCGTTGCTTTCCCGCTTTGGGCTCAGTGACGCGGCGAAACGTCGGGCGGATACGTATTCTGGTGGCATGGCGCGCCGGCTCGACATCGCGATGAGCCTGGTCGGAACGCCCGCCGTGATCTTCCTCGACGAGCCGACGACGGGACTTGACCCAGAGGGGCGGCTGGAAGTCTGGAAAACTGCCAAGGACCTGGCCGACAGGGGGACAACGATTCTGCTGACGACACAAAACTTGGAGGAAGCGGAGCAACTCGCTGACCGAATCGCCATCCTGCACGGCGGGAAAATCATCGCGAGTGGGACACTTGACGAACTCAAAAAGCTGTTCCCGCCCGCGAAGGTCGAATACATCGAAAAACAGCCGTCATTGGAGGAAATTTTCCTCGCCATCGTCGGTCAAAAGGAGGCCAGCAAATGAAGGTTTTGCGCGATACCAGCATCCTGTTTGGGCGTTCGATGCGCCATATTCTGCGCAGTCCAGACACGATTATCACGGTCGCGATTATGCCGATTATGTTTATGCTGTTGTTCGTCTATGTGTTTGGCGGTGCGATACAGACCGGAGCCCGCAACTACGTGAATTACCTGTTGCCGGGCATCCTCCTGATTGCTATTGCCAGTGGAATAGCTTACACCGCCTTTCGCCTGTTTACGGATAGACAGAAAGGGTTGTTCGCGCGGTTTCACTCAATGCCTGTGGCTCGTTCGTCCGTATTGTGGGCACACGTGCTAACATCACTGGTTTCAAACGCCATTTCGGTGGTTGTGATCATCCTCGTCGCTCTCATCATGGGCTTCCGCTCAAGCGCGGGCGTGTTGGCGTGGCTTGCGGTGGCGGGAATCCTCGTGCTCTTCACGCTGGCACTAACCTGGCTCGCCGTGATCCCCGGACTGACGGCAAAGACCGTAGAGGGCGCAAGCGCGTTCTCGTACCCGCTCATCTTCCTGCCGTTCATTAGTTCCGCATTCGTCCCGACCGCGACAATGCCCACCGTCGTTCGCGCGTTCGCGGAGAATCAGCCGGTAACGTCTATCATTAATACGGTGCGATCCCTGCTGAACTCGGAACCGGTGGGAAATGAGATATGGATTGCCCTTGCATGGTGCGTCGGGATTGCCATTGTGACGTACTTCTTCGCCATGAGGGCATACAAACAGACTGCGTAGAGCAGACTACCGCGTGGTATCGCAAAAGTGAGGCAAAAGAGGGGAACTCCTACGTTCCCCCTTTTCTTGCACGAGCGCGTCGAATCTGCCTTGTGCCCCGCGAACACCCAACGATGACTAGAGGACTAGAGCAAGCGACCAACCGCTGGTTGCGTCTGGGCGTCTTCTGAGGGTGTTGTATCATTACAGCCAAGGGATGACGGCCATGGCCGTCATGCTGTGATTGCGTGGCGAAGCAGTAATGCTGCGCGTCATTTGGCCTAGGACATTAGGAAGGTGGATGAGCATGACACACAGGCACAGATGGCGTGGTTTACGCGTCGGTTGGCTGGCCTGTGTGTTGTTGGTTGCAGTCGCCTGTGGCACCACGCAGGTGCCTACGGTGGTGCCCACTGTGACGCCTTCCCGCTCTGCCAGCCCGACCGCTTCCCCACCGATTACCTTGGCCCAGCGCATTGATGCCTATATCGCGCATTTGACCCCGACGCAACAGATTGGGCAATTGCTGATGCTATCCGTCTATACTAGTGCTTATTCGGGTAGCCTGAACCAACCTTTGCAGCAGTGGGACATCGCCAATGTCATTGTGTACAATCAATATAATGGCGGTCCCTTGCGGCCAACCACCCTGACGGGCATGACGCAACTTGTGCATGCGCTGCACAGCCATGCGAACCAACCGCTCATTGTGGCAACTGATGAAGAGGGGGGCCTGGTTGATCGGCTTGCTCCATATGATGGCGCGTCGCCTTCCCCCCAGTCGCTGGCGGCCACGGGCGACCCTCAACACGCCTATGCCCAGGCCCAGCTTGATGCACAACGGTTGAGCGCCGTGGGCATCAATACGGATTTCGCGCCATTGGCGGATGTCTATCAAGGGGGGGCCGTCGCTCAAAGCCGCATGTTTGGGACGACGCCCGCGCAAGTCGTTCTGTATGCGGGGGCATTTTTGGATGGATTGCAACAGCACGGCATCGCGGGCACGCTGAAACATTGGCCGGGGTTAGGCGCATCGCCCGCGAATCCCGATTTTGGTCTGCCGACGGTGACGCATTCGCAAGCGCAACTTAACTCGGTGGATTTCGCGTCTTTTCGGGCGTTGCTGGCCCATGCACCAGACATGATCATGGCGACCCATGTGTTGGTTCCAGCGTATGATGCACACCTGCCAGCGTCACTTTCGCCCGTGTTGATCGATGGGGTCTTGCGTCAGCAGCTAGGCTACCAGGGAGTGGTGGTGACCGATTCGATGGATGCCCAAGGGCTGCTCCAGTTCATGGCCCAACAGGGCATCGCTAACCCAGCGCAAGCCATTGCGCTGGCGAGTGTCGAGGCGATTTTGGCGGGCAATGACATCGTCGAATGCCCCATTGAAACGGACCGCTTAGGGGCCGTGGTCGCGGCAGTGACGAGTGCTGTGCAATCTGGTCGCATTACGCCTGAGCGCCTGCATCAATCGCTCGTGCGCATCATTGCCCTGAAAGCGCATCTGGGGTTGATTACGCTCCCGCTCCACTAGCACAGAGCGTTCGCAGCACGGGTTCTGCGGAAAAACCGTTCATTAGCGCGCTGTTCCAGCCAAATCCAGCGTTGTGTGCTTGGCAAGATCAAGCGCGTTATCTACGCTGCCCAGGCGTTGAAGAAAAGGAAGCAAGACCAATGGCACGTGAATATACCATCACCACGGAACGCTTGCTGCTGCATGCGCTGAGCCGACAGGAATTGGCACTCCTCATCGACAAGCGCTTCGATCAATTCGCCGCGTTACGGCAGGTCACCATTTCGGCGGCATGGTTGCAATCGGATCTGTTGGAGCATCTGCCGATCATTGTCGGGTCGATGGATGCCTTGCGTGACGATGAACTGTGGGTGTGGGTGATCATTGAGGCGGCGTCGCGCACGCTCATCGGCGATGTTGGCTTTCACCAACCGTTGACGGAAAGCGCGACTATTGAAATCGGGTATGCCTTGGTGCCAGCCTATCAGCAACGCGGCTACGCGACCGAGGCCGTTGACGCGCTGATCGGTTGGGCCTTCACGCAGCCAGAACCGCAGCGCATCATCGCCAAAATTTCGCCAGAGAACGCGGCCTCGATCACCGTTGCCCGCAAGGTTGGGATGATTGAAGTCGCTTCTGATGAGCCGGAGTATCTGTGCTTCGCGCGGCAGCGTCCAGACTAGGGCAGCAGGCGCGGGGCACTCCCCTGCATCGTCGTGACCCTACAAGGCTCCATGGGGCAGGATGGCGTGGACGCCGACGGTGCCGTTGACGATCTGCGTGATGTGCAGGTCAACCACGAGGCTGGCGAGCGCGAGCGCGTCGTCGCGGCTCAGCCCGTGCATTTCGCCCAACAGATCGAGCATGGCACTGAGGGCGATGGCGGTGGCATCGTCAAGGGTGGCGCCGAAACCGAGCGTGAGCCAGCCAGCCGGTGTGTTGGCGCGTGGGGTCCGCAAATGCAGGTCGGGCCGGAGGGTGAAGGTCAACTCGGCGACATCGAAGGGGCACTCCAGCGCGGTTCCGGCGACCTCGCCATCCCCCTGGAGAGCGTGCCCATCACCCAAGGAAAAGAGCGCGCCCGTCACGCCCACTGGCAGCCAGAGCGTCGAGCCATTCACCAGTTCTTTGCAGTCCATGTTGCCGCCGACCACGCGTGGCGGTGAGGTGGGGTGCCGCCCAGGCTCGGCGGGGGCATTGCCCATGATGCCCAGGAAAGGTCGTAGGCGCACGGTGTGGCCGTGGTCGCTCGTTGCAGTGGTGCGGTCTGCGCTCATCGTCCAATGCGTGGCGGTGTAGCGCTCGACATTCAGGTAGCGATACCACGGCTGGCGGTGGCTTGTCCACGTGTTGCCCCACGCGCCAGGGCGCAGCGCACCAATGGCGATCTCAAGGGCCATCCCCGGTTCGGCGCCCCGCACGGCGATGGGGCCGAGCAGCGCGTGGCCTGCGTCGAGTTCCGCGTCGCGCACCAGTCCGGCGGGGGGCACGCCGCTGGTCGCGTCAGCGGGCAGTTGCTCACCCCACCCAACATCCAGGGTGGTGCAGCGCACGGTATCACCAGAGTCGATGGTGAGGACGGGCGGCAGATCGCGGCTGAAGTGACCGTGCAGGGTGCGGCGCTCGGGGACAAGCTCAAAGGTCGCCATGAAAATGGTCCTTTCTGCGGGGGAGACGGCATCCAGCACTGGCCGTTGGCGACATTGCCATGTTTCATCATACCATCTGCGGCGGCGCGACGGGTAGGCCTGCTCACCTTTTGGAACACAGGAACGCGCGATCATCCCGTTCAACAGGATGATCG
>JACDGC010000151.1 GCA_013815535.1 Ktedonobacterales bacterium | reverse complement strand
CGATCACGCAGGGCGCAGTGATGGCAAATATCCCCCCACCCAGGGTCAGTTCCAGCGCCGCCGCATCGGTGGGGTTCCCCAGCAACGCATTCCCGAGGCAAAGAGCCTCGCGGTCCGCCGCCCCCGACGCCGCGACGCCATAGCGGCCATACCCCCGCCGCCCACCATCCTGCACCGTGGCACCTGGACCCACCGCCACCACGCGCAACCATGGGACCGCGCCCGTGGGGGGCAGCCCCACGCTGGCCGCTTCCGTTTCCTGCGTGGGCGGCATCGCGGCCCCCCTGCGCACCGTGAAACGAACGCGGTCCCCCGGCTGCACCAGCGTGGGCGGGTCACTCGCGGGGTCGAAGAGGCGGCGCGTCGTCCTGCCGATGATGCGCCAGCCGCCTGGGCTGGCCTGAGGGTAGATGCCCGACTGCGCACCCGCCAACCCCACACTGCCTGCTGGCACCTGGGTACGCGGCGTCGCCAGCCGCGCCACCTCCAGCGTCGGCGCGGCACAGCCCAGATAGGGGAACCCCGCGATGAATCCCAAAAAGTAGACCCGATACTCCGTCGCCGTGTGCCGCCGCACCACCTCCGCTGGCGTGATGCCAAGCTCATGCGCGACGGCAGCCAGGTCCGGCCCCGCCGCGCCACCATACGCAACTGGAATCTCGACGACAGACTCAGCAACCCCTGGCTCACTGACCGCCAGACGCGCCAACCGCCTGCCGATGCCGCCCCGCAAGGCGGCGGCGGCGACGCGCAGCGGATCGAACACCACCAACAGCGACGCATACGCGGGCACCAAATCGATGACGCCCGCGATTGGCTGGCGATCCAGCGCGGCCAACAAGGCAAGCACACGCGCGTTGGTCGCGAGGTCGATCGCATCGCCCCAGCGCACCAGCAGGGCCGCGTCACCCATTGGCAAAAAATGCGGCAACTGGTCAACCGCCGATGTCGTGCGCTTCACGGTGTCAATTCACCACGAGATACGATTTCGCCACCTGCCACAACTGCCTCCCCTCTGACGCATCGAAGGCAGTAAAGGTCCGAGGGGTTGAAAGGTACACGCGCTGATCGCGATAGACGAGGTCACTCTGCCCGAAGCCGCTGCCGTCGAAAACGGTTGCTTGTGCCCACACCATGTTACCCGTCACCGCATCAATCGCATACACATATCCCCCCGTATAATAATAGATGGTCGTCCCTTCGCCAGCTTTGGCCAGCCAAAACTGCACAGAATCCTCTGGTGGATCGAACTGCCACGTCACCGCCCCCGTGCGCACATCAATGCCCGCAATGCCCGTCGCCGTTTTCATGGGGAGGATGGTGTCTTGGATGGGTGCCAAGCCTAACGAGGTAAACCGCCCAGCAACGTGCCAAAGGGGGGCACCAGTGAGCAGATTATACGCGGTCAAAACGGGTGCAGCACTCTGCGCCTGGTCGATATACCAGTTCGTCGTGTAAAAATGCTGCGCATCATTCGAGGTCAAGCTATTCACATATGGATGGTGCCATACCAGTGCCCCCGTCGCCAGCGAAAACGCCGTCAGCTCGGATGTCTTCGCCGCCTCCTGTGTAAAATAGACCAAGGACGCACTGATGAAGCAATTCTGGCTTTCCAGCGCGCTCTTCCGCACCTCGGGTGATTGCCAGTGCAGCAGCCCCGTCGTGACATCGAATGCGCTGACATGCCCGGTATACATCCCATCTGGCAGGATAGTGTTGCTACAAAACAACAGGTCCTTGCCTTGTGGTGGGAGGATCGGGAAGCCAGCGTTCGTCAATTCCCAGAGGATCGCCCCCGAGTACGCGTCCCGCGCCTGATAGACCGCGCTTCCTTCTTCACTTGAGGAGGGGAACCAGGCGATGAATTGCTGGGTATCGATATAGTTCAATAAAGCGATCGCGTGGCCCGGCGGTGTCTTGGCATGCCACAGCGGATAGCCATCCCTGCTGCGAATGCCGACGATGCCGTCAGCCTCAACGGCGACCACCACATCACCCACCCGCAGCGGCGCGCTTTCATTGGAGACGGGCTTGTATGACCACTGCGGCTTCCCCGAACCGGGGCGCAGTCCCCAAATGGTTCGGTTGAATTGCTCTTGCACCACCGTCACCGCCCCCGTGTAGGGCGGCGGAGGAAACCAACGCGACCCCTGCCGCTGCACGGTGGGCACCCAGGCCGCCGACGACGCCACCAGGATAACCCCGACCAGCGCAGCCAACGTGAGCGACGCAAAGAAGCGCCCGCGCGTGCTCCCCCCACCAGTTGCAGAGCTGACCATCACGAACGAATCCGACGAATCATCCTCAAACCAATCTAGCAACTCTGGTGGTGTCTCTGATTCCCGCATGGCTGCATCCTCCCCTTTGCGACAGTGTACGATCCACGAGGAACGCACCATGAGCGAATGGGACTATACCAAACATGAGAAGAGAAGGCCAAAACCCATCTGCAAGCTGGCGTGCGGCTCATGGGGCTCGTTTGGCCAAATCGTCAGATCATCGATGTGTGGCGGCCCCCCGACCTCACCGCGCCGACGACGCTGCTGCAAGTGGCCAATACGCTGGATCGGCTGGGTGTCATCCCCGCCTTCACCACTCCTCCCGTGAGCGCGATCTTCGCGGTGGTCTAAGCCTTGGCTCACTCGCTGACGGGATTGTATTGGACGATCCAGTCCAGCACCGCGCGACACCAGGTGACGTGCTGGCTCGGCGTGCCGGTGCGAATGCTGTGGCTTGCCCCTGGCACCCGCAAGAAGTCGGTCGGCGCGCGATTGAAATAGCGCAGCGCCATATAGAATTGTTCGCTTTGCTCGATGGGGCAGCGCCAATCCCGTTCGGCACTGATGACGCGCGTGGGCGTGGTGACGCGGTCGGCATACGTCACGGGCGAACGTTCCAGATACCAGTCGCGCCGCTCCCAGGGCGTGCCCCCCTGCTCAACCACCCCAAAAACCGCGTCAATGTCCGAGGTGCCGAAACTGCTGATGAGATTCGAGACACTATTGATGGTGACGGCTGCCTTGAAGCGATCCGTGTGCCCAACGATCCAGTTCGTCATATAGCCGCCATAGCTGACCCCCGTCACAGCCAGCCGCGCGGCGTCGATGCCCCCGCGTGCCAAGGCGGCATCCAGCCCCGCCATGATGTCATGGTAATCGGCCCCGCCCCAATCGCGGTCACAGGCGCGCGCGAAGGTTTCGCCATACCCCACGCTGCCACGCGGATTCACGATGACAACGGCGTAGCCCGCCCCCGTGAATTGTTGGCGCTGCGCGTGAAAACCGGGGCCAAACGAACCATGTGGTCCCCCATGAATCTGCAAAATCGCGGGGACGGGCACCCCTGCCACCCACTCTGGCGGCCACATCACCCACCCTTCCAACTCCCAGCCATCCGCCGTCGTGAAGGTGAACACCTCTGGCATGGCCAGCGTCTGTTCGCGCAGCCAGGGGTTGACCTCCGTCAGCCAGATGGGGGATGCCTGCGCCCCCCGCGCAGCGCAGCGTACCAGATCGATGGGGCGCTCGGGGGTGCCCGCCAGGGCGATCAGCGATTCATCAGGGGCCACGGCAATCGGGCCGAATTGCCAAGCGCCCTGGCTGAGGGCCGTCAGGGTGCCCGCCACACGGTCGAGGCGGTGCAGATTCGTCACGCCACGCGCATGCACCGTCACAAAGAGCGCTTGTCCATCAGCCGACCAGGTCGGTGGGCCGCTGGGCACCACCGCGACATCACTGCTGATGCCCGCGCCCGCCAGCACATCGTGCCCATCCATTGCGTCCCAGGTGTGCCAACCATCCCCCGCCAATTCAGCCAGCCACACATGGGTGTTGCTATAACTGATGCCCGTGACGACGTTGGCACAGAACCATGCCAATTGGCCTTGGGGCCCCCACACTGGCGTATGATTTTCGCAGAGATGGTTCGTCACACGCGTCACCACACCTGAGGCCAAGTCTTGCACCCACACATCATCCGTGCGATTCGCATCGCGGTCTTCGGCGCGATCACTGACGAACGCGATCTGCTGCCCATCCGGCGACCAGGCTGGGTCGAGGTGATCATAGTCGCCGCTGGTGACGCGCTCCGGTGTGGGCGCGGATGTGCCCTGCCCCAGCGCGGCGGCATCAAAAGCCATCCGCCAAATATGTTGCCGCCCCTCACTGATGTCATCGCCATCCCAACGGAATTGCAGCCGCGTGATGTGCCGCAAGCGATTGGCCTCATGCCGTTCGCGGCGCTCACGCGCGACGGCATCATCTGGGGTAGGCCAGAACGGATCTTCATCCCCACGGACCTCGGCCAAAAAGAGCAATGATTGCCCATCCGGCGACCAGCGCGGCGAATTGGCCCCATAGCGCATATGCGTCAGTTGGCTCGGCTCACCACCTGCCGTCGGCAGCACCCACAGTTGCGCGGTTTCCGCACGGTCACTCACGAAAGCGATCCAGGCGCCATCTGGCGACCACTGGGGGCTGTGGTCACGCTGCGCACCGTTGGTCAGGCGACGGGGCGGGCTGTCCGGTTGGCGCAGATCCAGCAGCCACAGCGTCGAGCGGCGTTTATCGCTTTCCGCATCCACCGTCAGCAGCGCATACACCACCCGCGCCCCATCTGGGGACAGGGCGAAACTCGTGGGGGCGGCAAAACGTGAAATATCCTCGGGGGTGAGCGCGGCAGTCATCGGGTGCTTCCTCTCATATGGCTATGTAAAATAGCATGACAGTGTGGTTGTAATCTATGATCTTACTCAATATGCGTCAACCGAAATCCGGGCATAGACGAAAGCCCACGCCCCCAAAAAGTCCCCATGCATCTGAGCGGACGAAGAGCATTCGGCGTTCGTGCTACAATAAATATGGACTCTTGGGCTATTTGCCCTAGCCACCCCAACAAACAGCCCATTGGCATGTCAGGCGCAGTGCTGCCCTGACGAAGAGGAGAGCGCACCCATGAAAGCAGTTGTGATGGCCGGCGGAGAGGGATCGCGTCTCCGCCCGCTTACCATTTCCCGCCCTAAGCCAATGGTCCCCATCGTGGGCCGCCCCGTTGCCGAGCACATCTTGAACCTCCTAAAAGAACATGGCATCACCGAGGTGGTGATGACCGTGCAATATCTCGCCAGCAACATCGAGGATTACTTTGGCGATGGCTCACAATTCGGCATGCACATCCGCTATTCACGCGAAGAAACGCCGCTGGGCACCGCTGGCAGCGTGAAGAATGCCGAGGAATGGCTGCGCGATGATGATTTCCTGGTTATCAGCGGTGATGCCCTGACGGATTTCAACCTGACGAAGATCATCGACTTCCACCGTGAACGCAGTGCCATGGCGACGCTGACGCTCGCCCATGTGGCCAATCCGCTGGAATATGGCGTCATCATCACCGACGACGAGCAACACATCACACAATTCTTGGAGAAACCAGGGTGGTCCCAGGTCTTCAGCGACACCATCAACACTGGCATCTATGTGCTGAATCCCAAAATCTTCGATTATTTCGAGCGCGATATTTCCTACGATTTCAGCACCGATCTCTTCCCGATCCTCCTCAAGAAGGGCGATCCGCTCTATGGCTACACCGCCGATGGCTATTGGTGCGATGTCGGCAACCTGAGCGAATATATGCGCGCCAACGCCGACGTGCTGACGGGCAATGCACAGATCAAGGTGCCGGGGCAAAACATCGGCGGCGACATCTGGGTCGAACCCGGCGTGGAGATCGCTGATGGCGCGCAAATATTTGGGCCAGTCTACCTGGGGCAAAGCGCCCGTGTTTTGGCGGGGGCACAGATTCACGGCCCCTGCACCATCGGCAGCTATTCCATCATCGACAGCAATGCCAAAATCGACCGCAGCGTCATCTGGAACAACAGCTACATCGGTGAACATGCCGAGGTGCGCGGGGCCATCACAGGCTCACACACCAGCATCAAAACCAAAGCCGTCCTCTTCGAGGGCTCGGTCGTCGGCGATGACTGCCTGATTGACGAAGGGGCCATCATCCAGCCCGGCGTGAAGATTTGGCCCAAAAAAGAGATCGAGAATGGCGCGGTCGTCACCAGCAGCATCATCTGGGGCAACCAGGGGCGGCGCAGCCTCTTTGGGCGCTTTGGCGTCACCGGCTTGGTCAACATCGACATCACCCCCGAACTGGCCGCCAAGATGGGCGCGGCCTATGGCGCGGTGCTGAAGAAGGGCACCCGCGTGTGTGTGAACCGCGACGCCCACCGCACGCCACGCATGATCAAGCGCGCGGTCATTTCGGGACTGCCCTCGGCGGGTGTCAATGTGCATGACCTCGAAGCGGTGCCGCTGCCCGTGGCACGCTTCTACATCCGCTCGACGGATGCGGTGGGGGGCGTCCACATTCGCCTGTCACCCTACGATCCGCG
This sequence comes from Ktedonobacterales bacterium, assembly GCA_013815535.1. Classification (GTDB taxonomy): domain Bacteria; phylum Chloroflexota; class Ktedonobacteria; order Ktedonobacterales; family JACDGC01; genus JACDGC01. Next base: position 1,463 of record JACDGC010000151.1, on the reverse strand, counting down.
CGTGGTGGATATCCGCTTCCTCGATCAGCATGGCATGGACATCGCCAAAGCCACCGAGCGCAAGATCGAAAATATGTATTTCCGTGAAGACTTCCGCCGCGTCTATATGGACGAGATCGGGGAAATCTCCTACGCGCCCAATGTGGTGGAGCGCTACAGCGAAGCCTATATGAAAGCGCTGGATACCAAGGTCATCCGCAACCGCAAGTTCTCGTTGGTGATGGATTACGGCCACGGCAACGCGGTGGATGTGCTGGCCCCCATCTTCAACCAACTCGACTGTGAGATCATCGCCATCAACTCCACCATGGACGAGACACGCTATTCGCGGTCGATGGATGAAGTGGCACGCGACCGACGGCGCTTGGCCGACATCACCAAGACGCTAGGGGCCGACCTGGGCTTGAGCCTGGATACCAGCGGCGAAAAACTCTTCGTGGTGGACGAAACAGGCCGCCTGCTCGACAACAATCAACTGTTGGCCGTCATGACAGAACTGTTGCTGCGTGCCAACCCCAGTTCCTCCGTCGTCGTCCCCGTGACGGCCTCGGGCATCATCGAAAAAGTGGCCGAGATCGCCAAAGGCCAGGTGCGGCGCGTGGGCATCGCGCCCCAATCGCTCACCAGCGCGGCGACACGTGAGGGCGTGGTGCTGGTTGGTGACGTGCTGGGCGGCTTCGTCTTCCCCGCGTTGCACCCCGCCTTTGACGCGCTCTTCGCGCTGGCGAAGCTGCTGGAACTGATGGCCCGCTTTGATGTGAAGCTGAGTGCATTGGTGGATGAACTCCCCGAAAGCTTCCAGGTCCGCAAGTTCGTAGATTGCGCCTGGGATAACAAGGGTCGCGTCATGCGCCTGTTGAGCGAGAATTACCGCGATTCACGTTCAGCCGATGGCGTGCGCATTCAAAGCGGCAAAAGCGATTGGGTGCTGATCCTGCCCGACGCCGACCGCCCGCTCTTCACCATTCTGGCCGAAGCGGGCACCAACGAGCAAGCCAGCGCACTCGCCGACCGTTATGCTCGCGTGGTCACTGGCTTCCAGCAATAAGGGCTGGCAAGGTATCTGGCGCGTCCGTTGTACCAGCAGGGAATATCCCCCGCTGGCACAACGGACGCGTCGTCGTCTCCCCGGCTGCTCATTCCAGCCAAATCTCGGCCCCATGTGCCAGGGTGGCAGCCAACTGGCGCGGAGGTGTCCCTGGCGCCGCGCCGCCCAGCACGATGGCATAGGATCCCGCGCCATGCGTGCGCAATTGCTGGGCGATGGCATCTTCTGGCTGCGCGGAAGCCTGCAAGGCAATCCACTGATCGCCGATGACGAAATGGGCCGAGGTGCGCGTTTGCTCAATTGGGACGACACCCAGCAGGGCGATGTAGGCGCGCATGGCCGCTTGCAGATCGTCCGTAGCCACGCGCACCCCCAGCAATTTCGTGACCTCCCCACCCGCGACGCGGTGCTGGCT
>JACDGC010000150.1 GCA_013815535.1 Ktedonobacterales bacterium | reverse complement strand
GGCGACGACTACTCGGGCCAGCGTCCATAGGTTCTTTCTGCTCCTTCGCTGCGATCATCTGCCAAGGGGGATGTGGGGGCATGAAGAAATCCCCCACCCGAGCGCATGCTCATGACGGGGGACCATGTGGGGGAGGAGTGGCTCAGTGAGCACACCCATTGCTCCCGCACCGCGTCGCCCCCTCACCCGTTGAGTTTTGGCACCGTGCGCCGTAGAGATCAGCGGACTGATCTCAGCCGCTTTGGGCAACGCCTTAATTCGGCGATGCCTGTCCTGACCATCGGCGTCTCTCGACGTTGCTGATCAGCGGCCTATTGTCACACGGACGCCTCACCTAACAAGGCAGGCAATCGGTACAAGACATCACATGTCAACGAAAAATCTGCATTGCTGATGTCTACTCTCATGATAGACCCCGCCACCAAAGAAGTCAAGAGAGGGGGCGGCATTAGGAGGAATGGGGGGAAAATGATTGGCCTCGTGTGCACGGGCCTCCCCCCAATTGGCCTCGTCTCTGCTCCCTGACTTTCCTTTCAAAGCCGCGGAATGATTGCTCTGTCTGTGGCATTATTACCCCGGCTAAAGTCAACCAAGCGCCTAAGGATGCTTTTCCCTACCATTGAAGCCTATAACAGAAGAGAGAAACATCAATCTGATGCTTTTCGAAGATTACGCTTATTGTGAGGTGTCCACAGACGACACAAAGGACAGGCTTCATGCAATTCAGGAACATATCACTTGGATCGCTATTCTTGCTCGTACTTTTCTTCCCGCTCCTCGCAGGATGTAGTGCCGCGAGTTCCGTCACAGCCATTCCCGTTACCCCCACCGTGCGCCCCTGCTCGACAAGCAGTGTCAAATGTCCGATTCTTACGACGCCCACACCGGTTCCTGCAAAAGTTCTTGCAGCCCATTTTAATGATACGAATGTGTATCCCAACGGGCAAAATCACTTAATTGCTATCGTGGGAACGTACTATACGGCGAATCAAGCCATTCAGGTTTCCATTCAAGCGGTTCCCGATATGCAAGGAGCGGCACACACGTACGGATATAGTACAACGAGCGGAGGTCCGGCTGGTGAGTTTGGGGTCGCAGTCGTCTATAGATGTTTACCCAGCGCGGATATCTCGGCTACGAACATCACGATCATCGGTTTAGAGACCGACGATTATTCAGGGGCAAGTACCGTGGTGCCACTAAGTTCCTTTTGTGGCAATAATACTTCCATTCCTGCCGACTTCTTTTTTACCGTGAAGTAAAAGTCTAGCGCGACTCGTTCATCCTTCCCGCTAATGGCCGGACCAGCGCCGCGCGAGCTTGCGCGGCGCTGATGCGCTGCGACTTGGCGATGCCGCCACACCGCGATATCCGCGCCAAGGGCGAAGCACAGTTGCATCGCGCAGGTGTAGATGACGTTATCCCACAGATGCGCCATGGGGACGCAAAAGTCGAGCGACCAATCGTCCTCGCCCAACTTCCTCTTGCTGGGTGTAAGGTTGTCGTACCTTGTTCCAGGATGCGAGCGATTGGCTCACCTTCGCGGGCAAATCGGCTAGCCCCGCGCGCCAAAGATGGCACGCCCCACCCGCACCAGCGTCGCCCCCTCCGCGATGGCGACGGAGAAGTCGTCGGTCATGCCCATCGACAGTTCCTGCCAGGAAGGGCCAACCTCAACACGCAAGAGATCGCGCAGTTCGCGCAGGCGGCGAAAGATGGGGCGCACATCGGCGAGATCAGTGACGATGGGCGCGACGGTCATCAGGCCTGCCCCACGCAGATGCGGCAGCTCGTTAATGGCGCGTGCTAGGGGCAACGCCTCGGCCAGAGAAACACCGTGCTTGCTGGCCTCGCCTGCCACATTCACCTGCACCAACACCTGGACGACACGCCCACGTTCCCCCGCCAGGCGATCGATCTCGCGTGCCAGTTCGACGCTCTCCACGCTGTGGATGCGCACGAAGAGGTCCAGCGCGGCGCGCACTTTGTTGCGCTGCAAGGTGCCGATCATCTCCCATTGTGCTGCTGGCAGATCCAACGCTGGCACCTTGGCAACCGCTTCTTGCACGCGATTCTCGCCAAAGTGGCGCGCCCCCGCCGCATAGGCCCCTTGGATGGCCTCGGGCAACATCGTCTTGCTGACCGCGATCAGCGTCACCGTAGCGGGATCGCGCCCCGCCAGCGTAGCAGCTTCGGCGATGCGCGCCCGCACATCCGCCAGATTCGCGGCGATGCGCGCGAGCAAGGGTGGTTCAGTCGTCATGGGGCTTCCTGTCAGATGAAATGATTACCCAGCCAAGGCATCCCGCTCGGGGCGCGCATCGCGCTGCATCAGGGCCGCCACCAGGGCATGGGCATCCGCCCCATCAAAGAAGGCACACAGCGCTTGTGCGATGGGCATCTCGATGCCGTGGCGCGCGGCCATCGCCACCGCTGCCCGCGCCGTCACCACGCCCTCCGCCACGGAGTGCCGCGCCCCCAGCACATCCGCGAGGGAGCGTCTGGTCGCCGCAAGTTCGCGGCCCAGCGAATAGTTGCGGCTGAGCGGGCTAGAGCAAGTGGCAATCAGGTCGCCCAACCCGGCCAGCCCGGCCAGCGTCATCGGGTTGGCACCCTCCGCGACGGCGAGGCGCACGATCTCGGCCAGCCCACGCGTCATCAGCGTCGCCTTGGTGTTGTCGCCAAAGCCCAGGCCATCCGCGCCGCCGATGGCGATGGCAATGACGTTCTTCAGTGTGCCACCCAGTTCCACCCCCACCACATCATCAGTGGAGTAGACGCGCAACCGCTGCGACGCGAAGAGGTCTTGCATCAGACGAGCGGTGGCAGGGTCCGCAGAGGCAACGACGCTGGCGGCGGGTTTGCCTTCGGCGATCTCACGGGCCAGATTGGGGCCACTGAGCGCTGCCAGACGCTCGCGCGGGCCAGGGGGCAGTTCCGCGCGCAGGATCTCGGTCATGCGCGCCAATGTGCCCAACTCCAACCCTTTGCTGCACGAGATGACACTGGCGGCGGGCGAGATGAAGGCCGCCGCTTGGGCGGCGTTGGCGCGCATGCGTTGCGAGGGGGCCACGAAGATGACCACAGCCGCCCCCGACACCGCGCTGGGCAGATGCGCCGTCACCGTCACCCCCGCCGGGAGCGTGATGCCAGGCAGGAACGTGGCGTTTTCTCGGTCGCGTTGCATCGCTGCCGCCCGCTCGGGTTGATATTCCCAGAGCGTCACAGGCAAGCCTTTGTGTGCCAGCCCACAGGCCAATGTCGTCCCCCACGCGCCAGATCCCAGCACAGCGATCCCTTGCATCTCGGCCACCTTTCTCGAACCGCAGTGTTCCCGTCGCCTGGGGCATAGTATAGCATAAACACTATTTACGCATGCTCAGCCGCTAAGAGCCCATGAAATCTGACTTTCCGCGTCGGTTTTGGCGCCTTGTCTCATAAGTTGGGGCGAACCACGATCGACCCATTATGATGGAGGGGGTCCTGGGCCGCCACTCGCATTGCCGCACTCGTTTCGGTGTCGCCTCTCGCTCAAAAGAAGACCACCGATGATCTCCAACGAGGGTGGAGATCATCGGTGTTTCAGAAAGGGTCGCTTATTGGCCTGGGGCTTTGGTTTAGGCGGCTTGGCGCGAGCTACGGGCGGGCGTGGGGAAGGAAATGGGGGTCTGCGAAGGAGCATCCAGATGGAAATGACCGATCACCTCGCGCAAGCGCTCGCTCATGTGAGCGAGTTGCTCGGTGGCGGCGACGGTTTCTTCCACTTGGGCAGCCACTTCCTCGGTGGCCGCCGAGACCTCCTCGGCGGCGGCACTGTTCTCCTCACTCACACTGGCCACACTCGTCATCTCTTGGTTCAAATGCATGACGTGTTCCTGCATCGCTTCGGCTTGCATCTTGGTCTGGGTGGCGCGCATGACGCTGTCTTCGACCTGGGTCACCCCTTGCGCCATGGTGGCGACGGCCTGTTGGGTCTCGTTTTGCGTTGCTTGGATGATTTGCGCAATCTCTTTCGTCGATTGGGCTGAACGCTCTGCCAACTTGCGGACTTCATCGGCCACCACCGCAAAGCCCCGACCCTGTTCGCCTGCTCGCGCCGCTTCGATGGCCGCGTTCAGCGCCAACAGATTCGTTTGTTCTGCAATCTCATCAATGGTATTGACGATATGCCCCACCTGGGCGGAACGTTCTCCCAGGCTCTGGACCTGTTTCGAGGTATATGCAATGCTCCCTTTGAGCGTCTCAAGCGAGTGCAAGGTCGCCTCGGCGGTGGTTTGCTGCACGGTGCCTTGCTGAGCTAAGTGGTCGATGCGCTTGGCAGCATCGCCCAATTGCTCGCTTTGCATCTGTGCCCCGCCAGCCACTTGCTGGATCGTTTGGGCGACCTGGCTGGTGGCATCACCAGATTGATGAGCTGCTTCGCTGATTTGGTGTGAAGCACTGCCGACTTGCTGGCTCAGTACGCTAATTTCCCCAACGGTTTGGCGCAAGCCATTGACCATTTGCTGTTGGGCAAGGACGAGTTGCCCCACTTCACTCTTGCCCGCACGGTGTGCGACCAGCGCATCAATCGAACGCAAGTCCCCAGCAGCAATCCGTTGACAAGTCATCACCAACTCCCGTAAAGGGGCCGCAAAGGAGCGGGCGATCCCATAGCCGATGCTCACCGCCAGGATGCAGGCTAACACTAAGACGATTCCCACAATCCAGACGAAACGGGTAAATGTATCAGATGCCGCCTGTTGTGCAGTGTTGGCGTTTGACTGAGAGGAGTTGATGAGTTGATTCAAGTCAGCCATAAGGACCTGCGCTTTGGGCACCAATACGCTACGCAACCGCTGCGCGATCTGGGCATTGACCGTTGCATCATGCTGCATGGCCTGCGTCATCATGGATTGGATGATGCTCAACCAATCACTCTCTGCCTGTTGAAAAGTGGTGATGGTTTGTTGTTCTTGGGGAGTGTGGGGCAGATTCAGATATGCGGAAATGGCGGATTGAAGATCCTGCACATCCTGCTGCGCCAGTTTGATATCTTGCACGGTGCTAGCCGCCGCTGGATCAAGAAGTGCTTGTCGGAAATCGCGACCAGCAGCGAGAATGGCGGCACGAGTGGAGGCCAGTGCGACAATCTTAGGGAGATTCGTATTCGTGATGGCGGTGGTTTTGGCATTGAGTTGGGTCATGCCCCAGATGCCAATGCCACCCACCACCACCATGATGGTAGAGAGGAGTACGAAACTGCTGATGAGCAAAGGCATGGCTTTACGGTCACGTAATCGTAGCCATTCTGAACGGGGGGTAGCAAGCGGTTCCAATGTGAGGCTCCTTGAGATGGATTCTTACTGACTCTATTCGGCATCTTAGGGGAAATCTGAATGCAGCACCAAGCGGCAGAGAGCGCCTTTCAGCCCGTGGGAAGTCGCCCAGTGCTGAGGATGAGGAGTCGGCGTCAAAAGGTTCGGGATGGGGCGCTCATCCGAGCAGCTTTGTGGCAGCAGCTCTCCGCAAACAGCCTAGGATGGGTGGCGTGCCTGCCTCACATTTTCCTGCCCAGCGGCCGGACGCGGGCCGCGCCATCTCAGCTTGGCACGGCTCATGCAGAGAGCAGGCACCCAGGGGCCAATGTGCCCTTTCTATGGTCTCGTGGTGCTTCATTTTGATCGTCAGCCGCAGGGATGCGCGTCTCATTCTCGCAGAGAAGAGGAAATGCCTGTGTCAACTTCCGCGCCCCCACCTGCTGGCTTGCCCGCTGCCCGCATCGTCTCGGTGACGACGCGCACGCTGTGGCAAGCCGCCACCATTGCGGTTGGCATCGTTACGATCGCCGTGGTCGTCCTCAAGACCATCGACATCCTGTTGTTGATCTTCACCGCCATCGTTGTTGCCGAGGGCATTCGCCCCATCGTGCGCCGGATGGAAAGCGCGCGCATCCCCCGGCCATTAGGCATCGGCATCGTCTATCTGCTCTTGTTCGCCATCATGGGCCTGTTCGGTTGGTTGCTGGCATCGCCGCTCGTTGATCAAGTCACCAACTTCGCGAATAACGCGCCCAGCTATTTCGCCCAGGTGCAACAATGGCTGCAACAATTGCAAACGTTCCTGAGTGGGAACCCCAATATCGCCAGCGCCGTGCAGACCGCCGAGGCTGAGGCGGGGAATTTCTTGACGCAGGTGCTCGTTGGCCTGGTCAACGTCCCGTTGAACGTGGCAACCGTCCTCTTTAGCTTGGTGGTCGTGTTGACGATGGCTTTCTTTTGGCTCACAGCAGTGGACGGCCTGAAACCCTTCATCCTCAACGTCATCGGCGAAGACGACCAATCACGCGTGAATGTGCTCTTCGAAGATCTCAGCCGCCGCCTGGGGGGCTTCGTGCGCGGCGTGCTGGTCAATATGTCCGTCATCGGCGTCCTCAGCGGCCTGGGCATGTGGGCGCTGGGGGTGCCCTACGCCCTCTTGCTGGGCATCTTTGCGGGCTTGACGGAGGTCATTCCCTATCTGGGGCCATACTTTGGCGGCGGCGCGGCGGTGTTGGTGGCCCTGTTGACCGTTGGGCCACTCAAATCGCTCGAAGTGTTGGCCGTCTATGTCATCATCCAAGAGATCGAGGGCAATGTGCTGGTGCCAGTGGTGATGAACCGCACAGCGCAGATCAATCCCTTCACCGTCGTGGTGGCGGTGTTGATCGGCGGTTCGCTCTTTGGCATCGCTGGCAGCATCCTGGCGGTGCCGTTGGCCATCGTCGTGACGGTGGTGGCCGAGCGGGTGGTGGCCCCGGCCATCAAAAAGCAGATCAGCAGCACCACCGAAGCGGAAGCACTGGTGACCACCACGACCGAGACGGCGACGCCCACGGTCCCCTCAAACCCGATGAAGATGTGAGGGCAAGCGTCATGTCACTGCGTGCCATCAGTTTCGTCCGTCGCGCGGGGGCCTATGGTGCCGGTCACGTCGGCTGGGCCTTCGAATATCGCAACGGCAAATTCAACTGCGGCTCGGTCGAGAATGACCTCGGCATGCCCGTCGCTGCCGTCGTCACCATGGATTTTTGGACGTGCAACACCTTCAACTTGGCTGCACATATGCGCGAACGGCACTATGATGCCTATCAGATCGTCGAGATCGCCACACCCCACCCCCAAGCCGCCTGGGAAGCCGTGGTGTGGATCAGTCGTCAGCCCTACCTCGTGCTGGGCCGCAACTGCCTGGACGATGTCTATGATGTGATGCGCGCCTATGGGGTGCCGAATCTGCCTGTGCCAGAGCATGAGATCCTCCCCGCGCGCTGGTTCGAGTTGCTCCCCGGCGACCCCCAGCCGTTGGAGGCTGCGACCACCATCCCCTTGCGCGGGTTGGCGAGCCTGCGCGCACGCCTCCCTGGCAGCCACGATGACTGCGACATCCCCGCGACGGCAACCGCGACGCCGCCACCCTGGCGCGTCAAAGGCGCCCCCCATGAGCAAGACTTCTTAGAGCGCCTGTTGGGCGAGCATCGCGGCACCCCCGTCACCGACAAGCAGCGCACTTGATGCGCCACCACTCATCACGAAAGGACTTCCCACCATGGCACAACCATCGGGGCGACCCAGCCTCTGGCACTGGGTGACGCACGTTCGCAAGACCTTCCGGTTGCTGGGGTCGCTGGTAGCGGACCGCCGCGTACCGTTTATCCGCAAGGTGCTGTTTTTTCTGTTCGTCATTGTCTTTGGCGTGGTGCTCATCATCCCGGACTCCATCATCATCGCGGCCATCGCGCTGGGGGCGAACGTCGCCGCGCCATTGGTGGGCATCCCCATCGGCGTGATCGACGTGGCCCTGTTGGCGACCGTTTTGTACGGGCTGCTCAACTTCTTCCCGCACC
>JACDGC010000149.1 GCA_013815535.1 Ktedonobacterales bacterium | reverse complement strand
CCAGCACGATCGCCACGCCCGCTGACCCCCACCGCCCCAGCAGCGCTGTGAGGGCCGCGCGGGTCGCCGCGTCGGCCCAATGCAGATCCTCCAGCACCCACACCACTGGACGGACCCGTGCCAAGGCCAGGCCCACCTGGGCCAACGCCTCGACCAGCCGTGCCCCCGCTCCCGCATCATCTACGGGCTGCGGCAGATCCGGATAGCGTTCGCGCAAGTCCGGCACCAAGCGGCTGAGTTCGGTCAACCAGGGATCATCCAGCAGGTCATCGGGGGCATGCGCGCGCGCCAACCGTGCCCGCACCAATTCGGCGAGCGGCTGGAAGGGGAAACGTCCGCTCAACTCATACGCTTGCCCCCGCACCACATCAGCCCCTTGGAGCGTCACCCAGTGGGTGAAGGCCCCCAGCAGGCGTGACTTGCCCACCCCCGCCTCCCCCTCGATCAGCGCGAGGTGGGGGGTGCCGTCCCGCGCGCGCTCATAGGCTCCGCGCAACTGGTCGAAGGCCCGCTGGCGCCCCACGAAGGGCAGATGAATCGTGTGCGCCGCCGGGGAGGCTGGGGCGGTCTCAGGCCATGACTGCATCTGCTCCTGCAAGCGCACGGTGGCGGGGTCCAACGCCAGCTCCAGGCTCGCCCAGACCTGCGCGCAATCGGCCAGGGTCAGCCGCGCACCGGTCACGTCCCCCGCCGCCGCCTGGGCGGCGGCGAGCAGGCGATAGGCCGCTTCGAGGTCGGGACGCAGGCGCACCCAAGCCTTACCCAGCGTCACGGCATCTTCGGCCTGCCCACGGGCGAGGCACCCCTGCACCTCGTGTGCGGCCAGGACATCATAGCAGGCGTCCCAATGGGCCTGTTGGGCACCGACCCAGGCCATGAAATCGGGGGCATCATCGAGGGTGAGGGTTTCGCAGAAGCTGCCCCTATAGTTGCCCAGGGCGGCGAGGCGCACGCCAGAGGCGGTGGTGGCCGGGATCGCTGCGGTGACTTGGGTGAGGTCGAGCGTCCCCGCCACGCCCACATCGAGCCGCACGAGCGCCCCCGGTGTCAACAGATGCTCATCCGCATCGGTGCCCAATGCCTGGCGGATACGTCCGAGCGTTTGCCGCAGATTGGTCAAGCCGTGGGCCGCATCGGCATCGGGCCACAACAGGGCGACGAGGTGAGCGCGGGTGTGCGGCTGCGCCGTGACGGCGAGATACAGGGTCAACGCCAGGGCCTTGCGCGTGGTAAATGTGCACGCAACGGCAGCATGGTGGACCTGCGGATCGCCCAGGGTTGTGATGTTGAGATTGCCCATGGCCATGTTCCTCCCCAGGGGTAGAGCACTATCCCAACTTATCGTGATGACTTCCTAGGGTAAATTCAGGGGCTTTTAGACTTGCGCCAGAGATTGTATCCCTAAAGCAGTGAGGTCAGCCCTGCGTGAAGGGTGCGCTAAACACGTATCGGAGCAAAGGGGAACATACCCTCTAACACGAATAGTCACGTCATAATTCAACAGAGTTTGCAAGAAGGGAAGCGTTACGCTACCGCGTCGCTGATAGAAAAGAGCTGAGAATCGGCTAGGGCATTTTCCTAGCCGTGTATACTGTGCGTCGCAGTACTGGACGCCATCCCCGGACTGCGCGCCACCGGACGCGGGCGAGGCCGTCCGCGCAAGCGCCCCCACAAGGTGCATGCGGACAAACCCTACGACAGCCAAGCCCTGGGGATGGCGTGCCGCACACTGGCCAGAGCAAATACGAGGCAGGGTCAAGCCCGCCGTAATGGGATGGTTTCACACTGCACAAGACCGGAGCGCGAGTTCACCTGCTGGCTTGCCTTTTTACTGTCGACGCTAGTTCCTCTGCATCGTCCGCTTTTTGCGCGAGCGGCCACGATGCCAGACCTGCCGCTAAGCCTACCAACACCGCATCCTCACGGCGTTTGACCTGCAACCGTTCGTAAATTTCCCGCTGATGGCTTTCCACCGTTCGCTTGCTGATGCAGAGCGATGCCGCGATCGTGGCGCTTGTGCAGCCTTTCATCATATATTGCAACACTTGTTGATGCCGTGCGGATAAACTCTCGATCCGATGCAGCGTATCTGACGGTATTTCTAAGCGTGTGAGTTGAATGTGCCGCGCATCTTCCAGCGTGCGAATGAACCATCCGATATTTTGGGCAAATTGTTTCATGGCATCGACAGAAAGGGGAGGCCTTTCAGCAACGGTATGTGAGACCGAGATATGCAGCGTTCCATAATGCACCCCCCCCCATTTCACCGGGAGGCTGATATCATATTCCATTTGTGACAAGGGTGCCATTGTCGGCGTAAACATGCGCGATGGTACATAGCATGCTGTGCTATGAGAAATATAATTGATCCGTTCACTGATGGTCTGCTCGATCGATAGAGTCGTACCAAAAAGGGTGGGGCCACAGGCGAAAAGTTGCGAGATATAGTAGTGGTAAAGCGTCTCTGGTGGCCCATCATCGGCCTGCGGAAATCGTGCTTGGGGTACATGGAATGTGGGAGATGTTTTTTGACGCAAAGCAATCCTCCGTAATTGACTGCGACCCACTGTGAGGCGTTTATGAGATGTGTTCTCAGGACCTAATCTGGCGCGACTACCTACTGTTGATTTTCCCCCTTCATTATCCATTCCTCCAATTGTCCCATAGTGCTCGCCGTATGAGATGATTTTTATGCGGCATTTGTCAGCAAAAATCCCTCACATCACGTCCCACTAACACCAAAAGGCACCCACTCAAGTGTAGGCATTCAAGAGCCAAAGCACCATACGTCAAAAGACCTATTTTAGCGTATGGATGCGCCAGCGAAAAAGGATGGCACGACTTTGTTAAGGCCGCAGGGCCATAGTGAACGCCCATTTTCTCAAAATGGGCGTTCACTATGCTTTTTTACGAACTTGGGCGAGATATCAACCGCGTGCACGCTATCTTGGTTCGAGTATTCCTGCTCAACTAGGAGCAATACCCCAATCTCCCGCGTGTTTAGGGGATCGAGACCGATTACGAGTCGACCAACCGTCTCTGGTTCTTGTTGCTGCTGTGCTTGCAATACTGTGCCATAGAGCGTATCGCGGACACCTGCTAATTGCGATACGTTACCCGTATAATATGCAACAAAGTCTGGGGCGTCTGACAGACGAACGTGGGACGCATTGTCGCGCGACTCGGGCAACAGAGCCGCGCGCAATCGTCGCCCGTCATGCAACCGACTCAGGCCGAGCGGGGGCGAATGGCCGGTGGTGGAGCGAATAAACAGCGGTGAGGGCTGCTCGCGTATTTCCATCGTGGTCCTCTGCTAGGGGAGAAAGCCAAGGCGGATCGAACAAGAGCAAATAAAAGAAGGCCTCCCGATTGGCTAATGCGGTCGACTGGCGCAACGAAATATGATGCAGCTTCGCTAGCACGAAAACCTCAGTACGGCGGTCATCTCCAAATGCGCTTAACAGCATGTATGCTCGCACGAAAACGAGTGTAACATATTTCGCAAGAAGATGCAAGTGTTATGTCAATATTTATGTGTTCCAGCGATTAATAGCACCTGTTTTTGCGTACACATACGGAGTTTTTCCCCTAGAGTATGCGTATGTCTCCTGAAAAGAAGCCGAAAAAGTTCAGCACATGTACGAATGGTAGAGCGCACGAATCCCAGGTATCCTGTTCTTGGCTGAGCCATAATGGCACGCTCTGGCTTCTATTGGGGAAAGTAGAGGGATATCGTATGTTACCGGCAACAGGTACGCGGCAGTCATCCTCCTGCGGATATCGGCTCTTGGCATTGCTGGGGGCACAATGGCGCAAAGCGGTGATTTGGACCGTGCTGCTCCTCACCGTTTTTGGCAATGTCGTCGCGAATGTGCCTGCCCAGGCGCACGCTGCGATCAATAAGGGCGCCCCCAATCATCCGAATCCGACCGCTGGCTCGCAATCCATTTTGCATAAGCCGCCAGTTTCCGTTCCGACCGGTCCGACCAATCTCCCCAAAACGCCCCAATCCATCAAGCACACCGCTCCCATGCCCATGAAAGCGGGCAGCATTGACTTGCAACCGGGCAAAACGGCCCAGTTCATCGGGAGCGATGGACGACTCCAGTTCGATATCCCCGCCAATGCGATTACCGCCGCGGACCTCAAGGCGGCCGGGGGAAAAGCCTCGCTGCTGGTGTCGCAGGTCGCGCCCGCCTCTGGCTCGACGGCTGGCGGCAGTGGGCACGTCTCCTTTGGCACCTACCTCATCCAGGTGGTCGACGCGCAAGGCAAATTGCTACCGCAGGGCCTGCGTCAGGCCATCACCGCCACCTATCACTACGGCAAAAAAGAATCGGCCTTCAATTTCGACCATGCCTTCGTCCTCATGAATGGCAAATTGCCGCAAGGCACCACTCTGGCCCCCTTGCCCGATGGGGTAACCGATCCAACGAAGGTGCAAGGAACCTTCTCCAAGCAGCCAACTATCCATGATAGTAAAGTCCATACCATTGCGATTCATCCACTGATCAGTACTCCCGCCAGTTCGCTGAGCTTCAATACGGATTCGCCCGTTTCGGTCTTTGGCACGCCCGATCCCTTCAACGTCGACCTCAATGCCGGGGCGTTGACGGCGGGCTTCCCCATCGAGGTGCCGCAGGGTCCCGGCGGGCTGACTCCGCCCATCAATCTGGGGTACAGTAGCGAATCCACCGCCGAGCAGCATAGCCCCCAAGGAGCGGCACCCTGGGTGGGTGAGGGCTGGAGCCTGAGCTTGGGGTCCATTAGTTGGGCCGAGCACAATGTGCTCAGCAATGGTCCCACCCCCAATTGGGAGAGCAGTTGGCAGCTCAGCGATCCCTATGGCACTGGCTCGGAACTCATCGGGCCAGATATCAATATCTCAACCTACTACGATGACACCCCTAACAATTATTGCGCCACCGGCAATGCCAGTTCGCAGCCTTGCCCCATCCTGTGGCACACCGCCAATGAGAGTCATGCCAAGATCTACTCGTATGTGGGTCCACTCAACATCAATATGCCGACCCATCCCGTGTGTTGGCGGGTGTATCTGACCAACGGCATCATGGAAGAATTTGGCTGCACGCTGGATTCGCTCCAGTATTATTACAGCCCCGGCAATGGCTTCTTCATCACGGGATGGAACCTTGATCTCATCACCGATCCCAACGGGAACCAGATCCATCTCACCTATCAAGCCGATACCCAGTCAACGGTCTTTGCTGGGGTGACCTATAACTATCCGCGCGATACGCAGTTGGCGACGGTCGAGTACGATTCGCCGACCTGCCACGACAAGAATGTCATGTGTACCGGGGCGAATTGGGCCCCGCTGGTGCGCGTCAATTTCGCCGCCGCGCACACCCCGTCACGTCTAACGAACACGCCAACGGGCTGCAACACGGGCTCGAATCTGCGCTGTGATGACCCGCTCGACCTCAAGTCGGGGGGCGGGCAACCCGCGCCGCAAAACCAGACGACCTTTGCCCTCAACGATGTGCAGGTGCAGGTGCGCTCGACTGGCACGGGCGCGTGGAATCTGCTGCGCGACTACCAGTTGAGCTATGAGCAATCTGGCCCAGCCATCATCACCGACCCGGTGACGGGGACGAACCTCTCGACTGCGGGTATGTTCGACCTGACGCGCATTACTGAGGTCGGCACGGATGGTGCGACGGCGCTGCCGACGCGGCAATATGGCTACTCGACCTTCAACGAATACTACGAAGATGATACGTTCACGCCGAAACCCACCACGAACTGCGGCCCCAGCGACGGCTCGATGTCGTGGAATACGGGCAATGGGTCAGGGTGTCTGCTGTGGAACCGCAGCTATGCCAACAACAACCGCTATCTGACCTCAGCCAGCAATGGCTTGGGGTTGGCGCAGACCTTTAGTTTCGCTACGGGGCGCAACAACACCCATGGTGTACCCGGCGGGGGCAGCAACACCGCTGATCCGCTCTATTGCAATTCGCATCAGACCGGCTACCCCTGCAACGAGGCCGATGACCAAAACTGGAGCCATGTCGTCCTCACCCAGCAGACCGGCGCGACGATCCGCCCCACCAGTGCGGGCAACACGCCCATCACCGAAACAACGGGGTACAGCTATCTGCTCAGCTATCCGCTGGTGGCGCAGGAATGCAGCGACTGTGTCGCGGGCATGTACTGGGGCAACCAGAACGATGGCGACTACCTGGACTATTACAACGGCAAGTTCATGGGCTTCGCGCAGGCGACGGTGTCGTTGCCCGATGGCGCGGCGGAGGTCCACAAATATTACGCGACCGAAGGCTATGGTCTTTACGACACGACCGAGGTCACATGCTTCTCGGCCTTCACCTGCCACAACGCGCCTTGGTGGCACCTCGGCAACGCGGCCCATGGCCACGAAATCGAGGCGTTTTACTACGACACGAATGGCACGACCGTTCTCAAGCACACCACTGCGACCTACACCGCGACCTGCCCGCCGAGCGGGGTGAGCGCGACTCCTAACTATGTCGATGGCACTACCACCCTAACCTGGGATGGCAAGCGCGTCAGCCAACTGGACCACAATAATCCTGTGGCCGTTTGTGACATTCAAGAGTCGCAATCGGTCAACGAGATGAAGAATGGCACCAGCAATGGGGTGCAGGCGACCTCGGCCAATACCTATGACAGCTATGGGCGCGTGACGCAAGAGACCACGACGACCAACAGTGGCAGTCCGAACCAGATCATCCATAAGATGAGCTATATCTGGAACGATGGGTTGAGCGTGCCCGCCGCAGCGCGGTCGAACACGCCGCAGACGATCAGCGGCACATACATTATCGATCCAGTAGCCTTCTCAGACACCGAGGACAGCAGCGGCAACCGCTATAGTTGTGCTTACATAGGGTACGATGGGCTGGCGTATACGACAGGCCAAAATAGCTCGCTGACCAGGGGCCTCTCGACCACCACCGATGCCTACACGAACTGCGGGACTTCGCCGAGCTTTACCCCCACCGGTCAACTTCGCACAACCGCGACCTATGACACCTATGGCAACAACGTGTCCTCGGACGATGCCGATGCGAATGCTGGCGTCAGCGGGCATAAAGGGTGCACCATCAGCGCCGTGCAGCATTCGGACTGCACGACCTTTGATTCGACTTTTGCGGCACATGTCATCAGTTCAGGGAATGCCCTCAACCAGACCTCGAGCACTGCCTATACTAACACGGCAACCGGAGGTTGGGGCACTTGGCCGATGTCGGCGACCGACTTCAATAGTAAGACCACATCCTATTCCTACGATGCACTGGGCCGGATGACAGGCCAAGTGATGCCCGGAGAAATGAGTGGATCGACCAAGACATGGGCCTATGCCAACTGGTGCTCGGGAACCGCTGCCCAAGCCCCGTGCATAGAACTCGATGAGATCCAGCGCATCAATGGCACGACGCTCATTACTAACCGAGCGTTCTATGATGGTTGGGGGCGCCTGGTCGAGACGCGCAAGGCCGGCCCTGATGGAACGCAGGATGTCGTGGCGTATGCCTATTACGATGTTGCCGGCCATGCGATTTTCGAGAGTAACTCGTACTACGTGACGGCCTATACGGGCAGCCCCGGTGCCGCTGCCTTCGTGGCCTATGACACGGCGCAGGTTGGGACAACCACTGCCTATGATGGGTTAGAGCGAGCCAAGAATGTCACTGATCCACTGTCTTTCGCCATAAACACTACTTATACGGTGTTGTGTGGGGTGGCCGGCTTCAGTGACACCGGCTGCTATGAACAGACCTTCGTAGTCGATGCCAATAGTCATCAGCGTTCGACTTTAGTGGATGGTTTTGGACGCGAGACGTACGATCAACGCTACACGGGCAACACC
>JACDGC010000148.1 GCA_013815535.1 Ktedonobacterales bacterium | reverse complement strand
TGGATGGGCAACGGTTGTGCATCGCGCCGCATGGCGCACGCAAGGGCCAATTTCAATGGCATCTGGACTGCCCAGCGGCGGCGATAGAGGTGGGGTTGGGGGCCTTCAACGATATCACCGTGCATGCGCGGCTCTCCTCCACGTTCCTGCATCAGCATGGCTACCTCGCCGCCTGGGGGTTGGTGGCCGACTTGTGGGAGTCCTGGGGCATCACGACCTATCAGCCCAGCGAGGTGCATCTGTACGCCGATGTCGCC
This sequence comes from Ktedonobacterales bacterium, assembly GCA_013815535.1. Classification (GTDB taxonomy): domain Bacteria; phylum Chloroflexota; class Ktedonobacteria; order Ktedonobacterales; family JACDGC01; genus JACDGC01. The sequence goes on along the minus strand of JACDGC010000148.1, from coordinate 7,646 downwards.
GGGATGGCGATGGATACCCTGCGCCGCCGCGATTTCGTGACGCGGGCACGTATTACGCGCTGGCATGTGGAGGATGCGCATATCATTCACCTGGCGGGGGAAAAGCGCGATGCTGAACGCCAGGCGGCGGGGGTGCAAGTCATCCACCGCTATGGCCAGCAAGAGACGTTAGAGTTTGGGCGCAAGGTGAGTGCCCATGCGTGCAGTATCTACGACAAGCCCAAAGAGATTCGCCAGCACAGCCCGGATAAAGTGTGGTTCGCCGATATCTGGCGGCGCAACGGCTGGAACGAACGCGACCCGGTGACGCGCGTCGAGATGCGCTACAAACGAGCGTTGCTGCATGAGATGGGCATTGAGACGATGGAGGACCTGTGGGCGATGCTGCGGCGGATGTGGGCCTATTCCACCCAGGAATGGATGCGACATACCACCCCGGATGGCACCCCCGAATCGCAGCGCTGGCCGCTCTCGCGCTTTTGGCAGGTGGTGCAAGAGGCAACCTTCCTGGTGGGGGAAGTCGAGCCAGCGGCACGCGACAAGCAACGGCATTTTCATGAGGGGCGTATTCTCTCGACCATCATGGGCTATCTCGAATCGTGGGCGGCGTGGCACATTGGGGAGGATGATGCGGCGCTGGGGACGCTGGATATCCAACGGGTGCTGAGCGATATCGGGCAGCGCTCGGCGCACCATTACGAGATGAAGGAGACGAATTTCCGGGCGGCGGTGCGTGACAAGAGCGTGCGGATTGGGCAGTCGATGCAGAAATTAGCAGACAGACAAGAGGCACAACGACAAGCAGCGGGGGAATAACACCGACAACGGGGGCCGCTCAGTATGGGGATGCTGGGCGGCTTCTTCATGCGCTATGGGAGAACGGGATGAGACAGCGGCAGATGGCAATTGATGCGCCTGTGGTCCTATTGCTCACGATTGAGCAAGCAGCCCAAGCGCTTAACATTGGGCGCTCTTTGATGTATGAATTGGTGTTAAAAAACAAGATACCAAGCATCAAAGTTAATCGATATCGACGGATATCCATCGACGCGTTAAATGCTTACGTTAAGCAACAAACTCAACAAGGAGCCTACTAATGAAGGGTCGTCGTGGAAATAGTGAAGGCACCATTACTCAACGTAAAGATGGTCGTTGGGAGGCTCGTGTGAGCCTCCCAAATGGCAAGCGCAAGAGCTACTACGGGAAAAGCCAAAAGGAGGTGCAGAAGCTGCTTTTACAAGCCCGAAAAGATGTAGAGGCAGGCCTTCCTATTGCTGATGATCGCCAGACTGTTGCTCAGTATTTTGAGCACTGGTTGGAAATGATCCGTCACCGTGTGAAAGACACTGGGTACATGACTTATAAAAGGAATCTCAACAAGCACATTCTCCCCGAACTAGGGAACATTGTGCTTTCCAAGCTAACTGTACAACAGATCCAAAGACTTTACAATAAAAAGATAGAGGATGGGCTTGCGCCAGCGTCGGTGCATAACATTCATACGATTATCCATGCAGGATTAGACTATGCGGTCCGGCTAAGTCTTCTCCAGCGGAATATCTCAGACCTCGTACAGAAACCTCGTCATCAACGCACCCGTTTTGTGACTCTAAAGGAGGATCAAGTACAAATTTTCCTTGAAACTGTACGTCTCCATCGCCTTGCCGCTTTATATCTGCTAGCATTAGCCACAGGTATGCGTGAAGGTGAATTATTAGGACTTTGTTGGGAAGATGTAGATTTTCCTACGGAAATTGTAGAGGTCAAACGCTCTTTACAGTTTAGCCTTGGCAAGTTCAAGCGTATTTTGGGTGAACCGAAAACATCAAACGCTGTACGTCGAATTGCCCTTCCAGCGACGGTGTTGGTGGCGCTAAAAAGGCACAAGCAATTGCAAGACGAAGAGAAAAGGATAAGCGGAGAGCTTTGGGACGGTCCCTATGACTTGGTTTTTACCAATACTATAGGGCGTCCAATTCATAATACTTGGTTGATTCGGGATTTTCACTCGCTGCTTGCTAGTTGTGGCTTACCTCAGATTCGCTTTCACGATTTGAGGCATACTGCTGCTACTTTGCTGCTCCGGCGTGGTGTAAACCCCAAAATTGTTAGTGAGATGTTGGGGCATGCAAACATCGCGATAACATTGGATGTTTACTCGCACGTTACACCAGACATGCAAGAATCAGCGGCGAAAATCATGGACCAGATAGTCAAGAGGGGCGAGTAATCGCCCCTTAAACTGTCGTCAAAATTGTCGTCAATTGCTATTCGGCGTTAACCAACGCTCAGCAATTCAACATCAAAAGTGAGGGTGGCTTTAGGAGGAATTACAGGGGGATAACCACCTGCACCATATCCCAGATCGGCTGGAATTATCAGCCTTCGTTGGCCTCCGACTTTCATTCCAGCGACTCCTAAATCCCACCCCTTGATGACATCTCCGTTACCTAGCTTAAAAGGGAATGGCTTACCTCTATCACGAGAGGAGTCAAACTTAGTGCCATTTTTAAGCCAACCGGTGTAATGCACGGCAACTTTTTGGCCGTTGCGCGCCTCAGCGCCATCACCTACCACGACATCAATGAATTGCAAGCCGCTGGGCGTCATGGTCGGTTCGGTATCGAGAGGCGGCGGACCGCCTTGGGGATTCGCCATAGGGTGGGTACTCCTTATTATGTGGTGCAGAACGCTGCGAGAACGAACACCCCGCAGCCACGACCCTGAGTGTACCGCACAACGCGCGCCGAACGCCACACAAAAGCGCCTCCCCCATAAGGCGAGGAAGGCGCACGTGGCAGTGATAAGGAAGCGTTACTTAGCGACCACCGCGCCACTCTTGAGTTGCTGGTGGGCACGCGAATCACCAAAGATGCCGCCAACGGTGCCCGCGAAGAGGCCCAAGAAGAGCCACACGATGAAGCCGCCGACGATGGCAAAGAAGCTGCCGATGGCGCCGATGGCACCAAATTGCGAGTTCGTATCAATGCCAAACACGGGATTGAGGCGCGCCGAGAGCGCCGTCAAGATCACATAAACGATGCCCGTGCTGACACCCGCGCCCGTGCCCGACAGCACCGACTGAATGCCAGAGGTGACACTCGTCTGCAAATGGTTGAGCCGCTGATGGCGACCCGCATAGTGGCCCGACAAATACAGCCCGACCAGCGGTAACAGGACGGTGCCGGCAAAGCCGATCAGCCCGTTACCATCTCCGCCGATAACCTTTTTGTTCAACAGGATCGTGCCATAGTTAATGAGTGCAGCTACCAGTCCATAGGTGGCGCCAATGAGCAAAGGATGCGTCTTGGGTGCCTGAATGGTGCTCGGTACGGTTGTTGCCATGAATGCTCCTCTCAAACGTTGAAAGTGGCGAGCCATCTCACCGATGCCAGGAAAGGGTCCCCTTTGGTATATCATATCTGACAAGGTGACAACAGCGATGTACCTCACATCTGGGGGCACGATGCGCATTTTCGGGGGGACAATTTGCGCACACACGCCTAGTAGAGTACAATTCGAGGAAGAGGGCGCAAGCGAATCGGGCGTGCGTCGCCCCAGCATTTTCCCCACCACTGAGGAGGTCGACCATGACCACTGCACCAGACATGGCGGAAGGCCCACAGTTGGACCGCGTGGCTTTTTTCGCGGATCTCGATGCCCCCAGCCTCGAACAGATCGCGGGCGTAATGCGTAAGCGCACCTTCCGTGCCGGAGAGGCCATCTTTCACCGCGACGATCCTGGCCAGGTGCTCTATGTCATCCGCGAGGGGCGCGTGCGCATTCGCCTGACCAGCGTCGAAGGGCAAGAAGTGGCACTGGCGGTCTTTGGCCCCGGCGACAGCTTCGGTGAAATGGCCATCCTCGACAGCCAGCCACGCTCGGCAGATGCCATCGCCATCGACAAAGTCGAAGTCTTCACCTTGCAACGCCCAGACTTTGTCGAGGTCGTGCGCAAACACCCCGACATCTCGGTGGCCGTGATGAAGACGCTGTCGCAGCGCATCCGTCAGGCCAACCAGATGGTTGAGGACCTCATCTTCCTCGATGTCTTTGGCCGCGTCGCCAAGAAGCTGCTGGATCTCTCGCGCGAATATGGCGTCGAGACCGAGGACGGCGTGAAGATCGATCTGCGCATCACGCAACAAGAGTTGGCGTCAATGGTAGGGGCCTCGCGCGAAAGCGTCAACAAAGTAATGGGCTACTTCACCGACAAGCATTACATCAGCACCGACAAACACAAGATCACGATTCGGCGCATCGCCGACCTGCAAAAACGCATCTACTAGCGAGGCCAGGCGCGCAGAATCTCAGCGGGAGTGACTCATGGCGAAGACCACGGCAACCAGGGACGGTGAGACACTGACCCCTGCCGCACCGCTCGGGCGGGCAGGGGTTGGCGCGCAAGTGGGGCTCGTCATCCAAGAGATGCGCCCGAAAGAGTGGACGAAAAACCTCCTGCTCTTCGCGGGGGTGATCTTCGCGGGCCATGCGCTGCAAGTGGCGTCTGTGGGCCGCGCCGTGCTGGCCGTGCTGGCCTATTGCGCGGCATCGGGTGCGGTCTACCTCTTCAACGACTTGATGGATATCCGGCGTGACCGCATTCACCCCACCAAGCGCTATCGTCCCTTAGCCTCCGGGGCGCTGGGAAAACGCGCCGCCATCATTGGTTTGGTTGTGGCGGTCATCATCGCGCTTGGCTGCGGCTTAGCGCTGCGCTGGGTGCCGCTCGGGGGCACAGCGTTGGCCCTGGCAATCCACGTTTGGCCGCCAGCACTGGGGCTGCATGCCGCGCCCCATGCGGTGCCAACGAGCGACCCCTATACCCCATGGGGGGGCAGCGTCATGCTTTTCATCATCTCACTGGTGGCCTATTGGGCACTGCAAGTGGGCTATACGCTCAAGATGAAGCATGTGGTGCTGTTGGATGTCTTTGCCATCGCGGCGGGTTTCGTGCTGCGGACGCTGGCGGGCGCGGTGGCGGTGGCAGTGCCTATTTCGCCCTGGCTCTATTTGTGCACCGTGTTGCTCTCACTCTTCCTGGCGTTGGGCAAACGGCGACAGGAAGCCCTGATGCTGGCAGAAGGCGCCGCGCTTCACCGTGCCAGCCTGAGCGAGTATAGCCTGCCCCTGCTAGACCAGTTGATTACCATTGTGACCTCTGGTACTATCATGGCGTATAGTTTATACACCTTCCAAAGCGAGACGGCAGGCGACCGGCGGCTGATGGTGACCATTCCCTTCGTCATCTATGGCATTTTTCGCTATCTCTACCTGATGCAAGTGCGACGCGAGGGGGGGAATCCCGCCGAGGTGCTGCTGCGCGACCGCCATATGCAGGTCGCCATCATTGGCTGGGTGGCGGTGGTCAGCTTCGTGCTCTACGTGGTGCCACGCTGAAGGCGCCTATTCCCTAGCAATCTGTGTCCGAGAGGAAATCCATCGTCCATGCGTTCCATCATCATCATGCCGACGTATAACGAGCGCGACAATCTGCCCGAGATCGCCCGCGCCATTTTCGCCGCCGCGCCATGGGTAAACATTCTGGTCGTGGACGATAACTCGCCAGATGGCACCGGAAAGATCGCTGACCAGTTGGCGGCAGAGGATGGGCGACTGCGCGTGTTGCACCGCACAGGCAAACAAGGCTTAGGGACGGCCTACATCGCGGGCTTCAAACTGGCCATCGAGCATAACTTCGACCGCATCTTTGAGATGGATGCGGACTTTTCACATGATCCCAGCTATCTGCCCGCTTTTCTGCGCGCCTCGGAAAACGCTGAACTGGTGATCGGTTCGCGCTACATCCCTGGGGGGAGCACGCCGAACTGGTCGTGGCTGCGGCGCTTCATCAGCGGCGGGGGCAACACCTTCGCCCGGTCCCTGTTGCGGATGCCTGTGCATGACTGCACATCGGGCTTTCGCTGCTATCACCGCAGCGCGCTCGAAGCCATCAACCTTGATAGCATCCGCGCGCAGGGCTACGCCTTCCAAGTCGAGTTGGTCTATCGCGTGCTGCGTGCACGGCTGCGTGTGACGGAAATCCCGATTACGTTCGTTGATCGTCGCGTGGGGCAATCCAAGATGTCACGCCGCATCTTCGTGGAGGGCTTCCAATATGTGATGCAGACGCGCCGCGAACAAGGTCTGCTGCCGCGCCCCGTCCCTGGCCAGGTGACGGTGGCCCCCCCAGAGACGATGCCAGCAACCGTCAGCGCGGGGCAGCGCTAAGGAAAGATGGAGCGCGCGATGGTGCGAGGCACAACGCTGGGCGCATGGGCCGCAGGGGGCTATGCGCACCTGCGCACGTGGCCACGCGAGGCGTGGGCCGCGCTGGCGGTGGCACTGCTCGCTGTGCTCTTGCGCCTGAACCACCTGGACGTGCCCACCGAGAACTATGACGAAGGCGTCTATACGACGTCGCTGCGGGCACTGGCTGCTGGCCACCCCCTCTTCGCACAGACCTACTCCGCGCAACCACCCCTCTTTTTGCCGTTGCTGCTGCCGTGGTACCACGTGCTGGGGGGGACCTTGTTGGCTGCCCGGCTGGGCGTAGTGAGCTATTCACTGCTGGGGCTGGGCGCAGTGTGGTGGCTGGGCAATCTGCTGGGGGGCCAGCGTGTGGGCTTGGTGGCCCTTGCGCTGCTGGCGGTGGACCCGCTCTATCTGCAACAGTCTCGCGCGGTGCAAGCCGAGGCCCCCGCCCTCGCCTTTGCCCTCTGTGCGGTCGCCCTGGCGGCCAGTGCGCGGCAGCACCCGCGCCTGTGGCGGGCCGCGCTGGCTGGGGGAGCATTCGCGGTTGCGTTGCTCATCAAGCTCTTCGTCGTGACCGCGCTCATCCCCGTCGCGGCCTTTCTGCTGGCCCCCTTCTTCCGCGATCTCATGCAGGACGCCCTGGCAGCGCGCCGCTGGCCCACGCAAGCCCAATGGCAGTCGGCTCTGCGCGCCAGCGCACCAACCATCGCGGCCAGCGTGGGCGCGGCGCTGGCCATCATCCTGCTCGTGACCCTCAGCCAAGCCGACCGTGGCGCTGAGTGGGCCCAGGTGATCGGGTTGCACCTACGCGCAAGCAGTGGCGGCTATGGCAGCCGCGCGGATAACCCCGGCATCTTCGCGGGCATTTGGTGGGAGTGGCCGCTCGTCCTCACCGGAGTGGCGGCGGGCTACGTGGGCTGGCGGTCGCACCGCTGGTCTGCCGTCGCGCTGGCGCTGTGGTCTGCCGCGAATCTGACCGTGCTGGTGGTGCAAACGCCCCTCTTCGCGCATCATTTGGTGTTGCTCGCGCCCGCGAGCATCGCCGCCGCCGCACTGTTTGCCGATCCCACCTTCGCCCAATCCGCTGAGGGGCGCATTCCCCCTCAGGTCAGGGCGGCACTGCATGCGCTATCCACCTCGCTCCGTGTGGGTGAGAGCGTCTTGCTGGCGTTGCTGCTCATCGCGGTCGTGGTGAGTGGTGCCCAGACCATCACGGCCCCGCGCACGGTGCCCCTCTCACTCGCCCAGGCGGCGGCGGATTTGCAACAGTTCACCGTGGCCAGCGAGTGGGTCGTGACGGATGATCAAATGGCAGCGGTGGTCGCGGGGCGACAAGTGCCCCCCGCGCTGGTCGATACGTCGCTGGTGCGGATCGCCTCGGGCGCGCTCAC
>JACDGC010000147.1 GCA_013815535.1 Ktedonobacterales bacterium | reverse complement strand
GGCAAGGCGATGGAAGGCATCGGTTTCTCTCCGGCGGGGGATCTCTCGGCGGCGTGGTACGACAAGATTCTCGAAGAGCGCAAAGTCAAAAAGGCCTGGATGCGCGAGATCCACAAGGCGGGGGGCTGGGAACTGGGGATGCTCCTGACGCGCATCGAGATGCGCTATCGGCGGGGCATCCTGAACGAATTGGAAGTGGCCTATGGCACGGAGAAGGGGGCCAGGTGGTTTGACGATCCCTATGTGGCGATCCGCCATCTCGGTGAGATGTGGGGGTTCGGCGTCGGCTATCCCCCCGAATATGACGCCCTGCCAGATGCCACCTACCGGGGATGGATGCGCCTCGCTCTTCCCGATGGGGATAGCAATCGCACCCGGTGGGCGACTGATCCGCTGTGGGAAGTCGTGCAGCGCGTTCCCTTTGCTCAGGGGCTGCCCAAGCCCCTCAAGCGGGCCAAAGAAGCGAAGCCTGACCTCGACCAGATTGATGCGGAGATCCGGGGCATGTTGGTCACACGAGCGATGTTGCGGGGCAGCTATCTCACTGCGCCGTCATCGATTCCGCAGGAGATGCAGGCATGTCAAGAGCGGATCGCGGAATGGGATGCCGCCAAGGGCCGCAACTTCGCTGAGGATGTGCGCGAACGGGCACGCATGGCGGGGAAGAAACTGCCGTACAAAGCGCCGTTAGAATTTCGTCAGCGGGGACGGCCTCGCAAGCAGCGTCTCGACGAATCGGCTTCGTAGGAGAGCGGGGGAGGGAACACGATGGAAACGATCAAGGTACCGATCATGTTGCTCACAGTCACGCAAGCGGCCCAGCGGCTCAATATCAGCCGTTCGCTGCTGTATGATTTGGTGCTGAGTGGGCAGATTGTGAGCATCAAAATCCAGAAGGCGCGGCGTATTCCCATCTCGGCACTCGAAGCATTCATCAACAAGCAGCTACAGGGGGGCAAGAACGATGAGTAAACGTGGGCAGAATGAAGGCTCCATTTATAAGCGCGACGATGGTCGTTGGGTAGCCGTCCTCAATCTCGGCTATGTCGATGGCAAGCGCAAGCGAAAATATCTTTATGGCGACACACGCAAAGAGGTCCAAGAGCAGCTCAACGCTGCTCTTCATGATCAGCAGCACAACATGCTCATCGTCAACGATAAGATGACCGTTGAGCAGTACATGCGGAAGTGGCTGGATGAAGTCGTCCAGCCCCCGCGCAAGCGTATCCGCACGCATCATCTCTATGATGAAAATGTGCGCCTCTACATCAATCCCATGCTTGGCAAGATTGCGATTTCCAAGCTGACCCCGTTGGAAGTCCAAGGGTTCGTCAATGCCTTGGTAGCCAGGGGGTATAAGCCTCGGACGGTGCAGATTGCTCATGGTATCTTGCGAAATGCACTGAATCAAGCCCTCCGGTGGGGGATGGTGCAGCGCAATGTTGCAAGCTTGGTCACGCTTCCGCAGGCGCAAAAGGTTGAGCAAAAGTTTCTCACACCAGAGGAAGCGCGTATCCTTCTGGATCACATCAAGGGGGAACGTTTAGAGGCGTTGTTCACGGTAGCGCTTGCCTTGGGTCTGCGCAAGTCTGAGGCGCTGGGTATCCGATGGCAAGACATCAATTTCGAGCGCAAAACGGCGACGGTTCAAGTGGAGCTGGTGTACAACAAAAAGAAGTACACGCTTGAACCATTAAAGACCGCGAACGGTCGTCGCCTTCTTGCTTTACCACAATTCGCTGTAGATGCCTTGCTTACCCACCGTGAAAATCAAGCACAAGACCAAGTATATTTGGGCGAACACTGGCACAATGATTTTGGGTTGGTGTTTGCCACATCCCTTGGGACGCCGCTTAGTAGTCGCAATGTGACGCGCTCGTTTCATCGTTTGCTAGCAGAAGCTGGATTAGAACGTATGCGTTTCTACGATATGCGTCATACTTGTGCTTCGTTGCTGTTAGCGCAGGGTGTACCGCTCCGGGTGGTCATGGAAATCTTGGGACACAGCCAAATTTCTTTGACTGCCAACACCTATACGCATGTCATTCAGCCACTAGTGACGGATGCAGCTAGTCGCTTGGATGACTTGTTTAAGCCTAGCAGCCAATAACTGTGCTGGTTCACACTTGAGGAGTCAGGGTACTTTCTCTAACTCCTCAATTCTCGAAGATAGTCGTGTTTTCTGCAAAGCTGCTGTCCAGTAGGCACGCTGAGATGAGATAAAATAGAAAGATGGAGATGAATACAACCTCACTCAGTTTTAATTTAGGAGGGCATGGTATGGCAGATGTTACCGAACAAATATTAGAACTGCTTTTTACGCTTGCAGAGCCGAATGATTCTGAATGGGGTGTTGCTTTTGCAAGTTTTTTCAGTATAGCGTCAACACAGACGCTACCTGTACTTATCGATGCTTTTTGGGATAGAGGGGCAACTCGTCCCTATTGGGAAGATGAAGTAGAAGGTTGGTGCATAATGCTCTACCATGCACAGCGGACTTTATCCAAGTCAGATTTCATTGAACAGTGCATTCCGACTCTTATCGGTCTCTTGTATATTCAAAAAGGTTACAAATTCGATCCAAGCATGGTAATGGAAGTCCTCAAATTGTTTGACCTTTCAGGCTATTCATATATAATCCCTGCGCTTATTCAAACCGTTCGTTATAATTGGGGATCTGATGCCGTTACAGATGCACGAGAGCTTCTTAAAAGATTTTCCTTAGTTGAGTTTCAGCCTTATCAAAGCCTTTTAGCTTCCCTTGAGAGTCTATAGCGAAGTGAAGTACTTTGTTAGGAGTTTCTGGGTGGCTGTCAGCGTGGATGTCAAATGAAAAAATGCTCTTGCCAGATACCCTCTGACGCGAGCATTGATGAGGAGCCGGTGAACGGGATTGAACCGTTGACCCCCCGCTTACAAGGCGGGCGCTCTGCCGCTGAGCTACACCGGCGTGATGATAGGTAGGAAAGAGTTAAAGTTGCGATAGTGTTCCTGTAAGGAATACATCCATTAGTATAGCGTATGCCTCAGGTGTTGTCAAATAGTGTATCGCGCGTAGATTCGTACAAAGTCGTGGCCAAGTGAGGTTCTCTGCGCACGTCTTGGGGGGCATAGTTATTTTGCCTCTTCCCTCTAGGCAAGTGAACAGGGGATATGTTACAGTAGAGGGGTCCTGTGAAAATACGGCATTTGATCGTATAAAAGGTGGGACAGCAAATATCAGGGAGTGTGCGATGATGCCAGCCACTAGTGCCGTGCGCAGCCTCCCATGGAGGCACCGTGCGCATGGGGTGGAATGACCTGATCGGTACGCCCTTTGGCGATGACGAGCACACCTATCGCATCGAAGCCGAGATCGCGCGTGGCGGGATGTCGCGAGTGTTTCGCGCTCGTGATCTGGGAGATGAGCGTGACATCGCTTTGAAGATCATGGCGCTCGGCGGCGACAGCGGGGACGGCCCTACCTTCACCAAGCGCTTCGAGCATGAAGCCCATGCGGTCGAGATGCTGGATCACCCAAATATCGTCAAAGTTTATGCGACCGGGCGCACCGATGAGTTCGTCTACATTGCCATGCAGTTGGTGTTGGGGGGCACGTTTCGCCAAAAGCTGGGGCGTCCCATGCCCATTGCTGATGCCTGCTTCCAAATGATTCAGATGGCCAAGGCACTGCACCATGCCCACATGCATCAGGTCATTCATCGCGATGTGAAACCCGCGAATATGCTCATCGATGATCGTGATCCCTCCCACCTGTTGCTCGCAGATTTTGGTATCGCCAAGATCATGGGGCAAAAAGGCGTCACGAAGACGGGCACCGCCGTTGGCACCCCCGAATATATGGCTCCTGAGCAGGCGAAGGGCGAAGAGATCGATCCCCGTGCCGACATCTATGGGCTGGCCTGTGTTCTCTATGAGGCGTTGGCTGGGCGACCACCATTTGTGGGGCCGACGGCGCTCTCGATCTGTTACCAACATGTGCACACCCGGCCAGCCTATATCCGTGGCTTCAATCCTGAAGTGCCACGCGCCCTCGCCCTGGTCATCGAACAGGCGTTGGCAAAGAATCCGCGTGATCGTTTCAACACTGCCGAGGATTTCGCGAACGCCCTCTATCCTTTCACCGAATCCGATGGGAGAAGTTCCGCGCGCACCGCGATTACCGGCGGACTCGATCTGCGTGGTACACCCGTGCCAGAGGATGCCGACATCGCGGAGGCGATGGCGCTTTCTGCCGCCGAGGCGCTCGTGGCCGCAAATTCCGCCCCGAGCGAGATGAGCATGCGACCAGGCGAACCCGCTGCCATGCTCGATCTTTCGAGCCTGGGAACGCGCCCTGCCTCCGTCCCCTTGCCACAGGAAGACGACGCCACGACACAACAGACGCAAGAGTTGGCCCCCGTTGCCCCCCTGGCCCGCCCACGGCATACACGCCCCGTGCAACCCCCCAGCATTCGCCTGAAGAGTCGCCCCATCACTCGCTCACAAGAGGTCGATGTCGCGACTCCGCCGACTGGATATGGGATTGCCGATGTCGCCCACCTCTCGACGGTGCAGTCGCCGGTGACGCCCCGCGCCAATGCGCGTGTCATGGCACCGCCCCCAACTGGCCCGACCAAAGCGACGCGCATCCTCGAAAGCACCTCGCAGCCCTCGCGCATTCGCTTGATCATCGTCATTCTCGCTGCCCTGCTCATCGGCATCGTGACGCTGTGGCTGATTGCCCATGCGCGGGGCAACGCCTTACCTGCCAGCACTGGCGTTGTGGCGACAACCCAACCAACCCTCCCCGCCATGACACCATCCCCATTGGTGACGACCCAACCCACGGCGCAAACCACCCCTCAAATAACGGTAACCCCTGCGCCACCAACGGCGCCACCTGTGAATGCGTCAGCGATCATTACCGCCGCGAGCATCACACTCGTGCCGGATGCAAGCTGTAGCGCGACGAATAATCATGCGACCATCACACCTAATACCAAATTTTATGTCAATGCTTGCGAACAACCAGGGCATGGGCAAGCTGAAATCCAAGCAGTCGTCAATACGGCATCCGGCAGTTTCAATCAAGAAGTTCGTGTCTATGATCCAAGCGGTACAGGTGGTGGTTTTCCCATATCCATCCGACCGCTAGCGGCGGGGAATTACATCATTTCGGTGAAATGGAAAAGCACCCTCGCCCAAACTCTGCAACTTACCGTGAAGTAAGCTGAGCGCAGGTCGCTGCCAGGCTGGTGGGAAACCACCCTTGCGATGCCTGAATGATTGTGCTATACTGACCTCGACAAAGGTGCCGCCGCCGTGAGGAATCGCGGAGTTCGATGAGGGCCTTTTCACGGGGTGTAGCGCAGCCTGGCAGCGCGCAGCGTTCGGGACGCTGAGGCCGGAGGTTCAAATCCTCTCACCCCGACCAAATCCTCTGGCGGTTCCTCCCGGCTTCCACCGGGCGCCCTGGATAGCGAATTTTGGCAGAGAAAGTGTGGGTATGATGACCGCGATTTTCGCAACACCCGTTCGTCGGCATACAAGTAATGCCGCTGAATACGATAGGCGGCTCCGCTTGTTGAGCGTCACCTATCGTGGCGGGTGGGCGGCTCGGTCACGACCACTGCCAGCTCCGCCAGATTGCCAGCGTCCAGATCCGCGTCGCCGTAGACGACCGTAACGGGCAGCGCCACCGACCTCTGTGTCGCAAGCGCCCCTCGATTCCTTGCCCGTCTGTCGTCATCCATGCGCTCCATTGTGAGCAGACAGAGGGAGGGATCAGCCCCATGCCCGTGCTGGTTCTCAATTCTTCATTACAGCCACTTTCGGTCATCCCCGAACGTCGCCTCGTCGTCTTGCTCTCGAAAAACAAGGTCACCTTTGTCGACGACGAGGTGCGTAAGGTGATCGAAGCCAATATCACCCTGCGTCGGCTCACCAACGACCGCCCCGTGATCGTGCAGTTGCTCGCCAATGTGCACATCCCTCGCATGGCCCTGCGGCCCACGCGCGCGAACATCTTGCTGCGCGACGATGAGATGTGCCAATATTGCGGCAAGCACGCGCGCGACCTGACGCTCGACCACGTCTTGCCGCGTTCGCGTGGTGGCCAGAGCACGTGGGAAAATCTGGTGGCCTGCTGTAAGGCGTGCAACGGGCGCAAGGGCAATCGCCTGCTGAAAGAAGCGAACATGAAACTGCTCCGTCAGCCGCGCCCACTCAACCAGGAATATGCGGGCATCTTCTTGCTGCGCTACCCCCAGTTGCGCGAGGCGTATGAGCGCTTCCTCAACACATCCGTGCAGCCTGCTTGATCGTCCCACCACATGAGCTATCGCATCCAGAGAAGCGCTTCATTTGGATGCGGTGGCTTTTCGTCGCCACATTTATCTTGTGTTTTCTGACGGACAGTACAGGCGGCTTGTGCTGCCACGTAGACGCAATGCGCGAGAAAGGAATGAAGGGCCGGTTGTTTGTGCAACAAGGCGTTGGCAAGCTACTTGCATTGCGCCTCAACTATAGTAGACAATAGGTCTACGGCACCGGGGAGATCCTGGCATTTGGGAAAGGATGTCGCCATGAGCGAGACATTCCATCGGCATTTATGTGTACACGGGCATTTCTACCAACCCCCCCGTGAGAATCCGTTTACCCACCTCGTCCCCGATGAGCCAGGTGCGGGCCACTATCGCAACTTCAACGAAAAAATCACGACCGAGTGCTATCGGCCCAATGCCGAGATCGGCAACTTTGGGCGCATCAGCTTCGACTTTGGCCCAACGCTTGCCGCTTGGGTGGCACGCTATGCGCAAGATGTCTACCTGCGCATCATCGAGTCAGACCAGATCCACCGTGAGCGCTACGGGGTCGGCAATGCCATCGCGCATGCCTACAACCACACCATCCTCCCCATCGCCACGCCGCGCAGCAAGAAGACGCAGATCATCTGGGGCATCACCGATTTCCGTCACCGTTTCGGCGTGGAGCCCGAGGGCATGTGGCTGGCCGAGACCGCTGTGGATATGGAATGCCTGGAACTGCTTGCTGACCAGGGCATCAAGTTCACCGTGCTAGCTCCGTGGCAGGCAGCGGAGGGCATCGACACCAGCGAACCCTATTGGGTGCGCCTCAGCGGCGATCGGCGCATCGCGGTCTTCTTCTATCATGGCCAGATGAGCGGCGACGTCTCGTTCAATGACGATGTGACCTCGAATGCGGATGCCTTCGCCGCGCCATATTTGTCGCGCCATGTCAACTGGGAAAAAGAGCATCGGGGTGAAGACCAACTCTTACTGATCGCCACCGATGGTGAATTATACGGCCACCACAAGCCATTTCGCGATCTCTTTCTGGCGCATCTGACGGAGCACAGTGCCCCCGCTTTCGGCTACGAAGTCACCTCATTGACGCGCTATCTGCGTGACCACCCCCCCACGCGCGAGGTCCGCATCCACGCCCCCAGCGCGTGGAGTTGCGCGCACGGCGTGGCACGATGGAGCGAAGGCTGCGACTGCACCGAGGGTGACCGCGCCTGGAAGCCGCTGCTGTTGGCTGGGTTGCGGCGAATGGAAGAACGCATCGATGATCTCTTTGAGAAGCACGCGGGCGCGACACTGCGTGACCCTTGGGAGGCCCGCGACCACTTCATCGAACGGCGCAACGGTTGGGTGACGCCAGCCGCCTTTTGGGCGCAGCATGGTCGTCGGGGCCGCAAGCCTGGCAAAGAGACCCTGGTCGCGCGCACCTGGAGCCTACTCGAAGCCCAATATTGCATGCAGGCCGCCTTCACCAGTTGCGGCTGGTTCTTCGAAGATCTCGACCGACTGGAACCGCGCATCGATCTAAATTATGCCCGTTGCGCCATCAGCCACATCTGGCGGGCGTTGGGCATCGACTTGCAAACCGATTTTCTGGGCGACCTCGCGC
>JACDGC010000146.1 GCA_013815535.1 Ktedonobacterales bacterium | reverse complement strand
CAAAGACCCCACCCAGCGCTATCCATCGGTCGCGGCGTTCGTCAAAGCTCTGCAAGGCGTCTTTGGGGCTACCAGTGCTGGTGGTTCTCTGCCGCTGCCGTTTAGCGCTGAGTCACGCTTTGCCAGCACCTCGGCTTCAGGGCTATCTCCGCTGGGGCTGTCGGGCGCGAGTGAGGCATCGCCCAACCGCGTCACCCTTTCGGGCATTCCGGTGGTGGCGGTGCAGTCATCGGCTCCGCTGGGTGTGGTGAATGACGAACCCCGGAATCCGTTGCCGCGCCGCCCGAATCCCGTGGGAAAATGGCTCATGGAACTGCCCCGCCCGCTGAGCATCGGGGGGGGCATTGGGGTGCTCCTCGTTGTCGTCTTGATCGGGTTGTTGGTGTCGCACGCGACTATGAAACCGCCACGGAGTGCACGTCCCCTGTTTACGGTCAATTATCAGCGCCCCATTCAAGGGGCACCCAACGCGCGCCCCGTCATCAACGGCAATGTCATCTATGAAGCGGCACATGATGGCACATTGTATGCCCTCGACAGCGCATCTGGTCGTGAGGTCTGGCACTTCACCACAGGCGGCACCTTGGTTGCGGGCGTCGCCATTGATGCCAAGGGCACTCTCTATCTGCCTGCGGGGGATGGCAATCTCTATGCGCTCAATCCCGATGGCACCCTCAAGTGGAAATATGCGCTGGGAAGCGCGGCGGTGACAACGCCTGTGGTGGTCGACACGATTGTGGGGGTTGGCTCTGCGGACGGTCACTACAGCGGAATTGGGATCGACAAAGGCAACAGGGTGTGGCAGGTGAGCGCCACTGCCACTTTTGCCAATGAAAGCGCGGTCAATGAGAAGACCCTCTACATTGGCAACGCCAACCACCAGTTTTACGCGCTTGACATGACGAATGGAAAGACCCTCTGGACCTTCGTCGCGGACGGTGCCATCAAGGGTGGCGCGATATACAAGGATAAGACGGTCATCTTTGGCACCGAGACGGCCACGCTCTTTTGTCTGAAGGGCGAGCGGGGGCAGATCATCTGGAAAAACGCCAATGTGGGCGCTATCGGCACCCAACCCATCGTCAACGGGGGGAGCGTCTATATTGCCGCCAAGGATGGAACCCTCCATTCCTTTGATGCGACGACAGGCGGACTCATCTGGCAAAAATCGCTCGATGGTCCGGTGAGCAACGACGCGCTCTTGGTGAATAACACGATCATCACTGTTGCTGACGATGGCACACTGACGCTGATCGACCCGACCACGCCCGCTATCGTGGGGAAGCAACAGTTAGGCCAGACGCTTTCTGCTCCCCTGGCACTGAGCGACAATATCATCTATATCAGCGGCAACGGATATTTCGAGAGGCTCACGTTAACTAAAGCGGCGTAAATCCCCGTGCTTGAGCTATGGGGCTATCAGCGGCATGACCTGGGTGGCCTCATAGACAAAATCAGCGCTCCTGCCTTTTGAGCCTTTTGGCGAACTCGGCATGTTAAGCGGTAAGGCCGCGAAATGCGAGCGATGTGTTTGGGCAAGCGATTGCCATGAACTTGACACCGGATGGCGATACAACGTCATTGGGAGAGATACCGGGCCATGGTGCGGCGTTCTTAATAAAAGGGAAAGCGATGGAGTTTCCTGCAACGAGAGAGGAGAAAGGAAGACGATACTCCCTGCTCAGGTCGGGCTGGCATCGAAACTGTTGAGCGCTTTCATGTAGTTGGCACGTTCAAAGGCGGCGGGGTCGGCAACGGCGCGCTGGCTCATGCTGCCGCGCAGTTGGGTGATGGATTCATACTCGTGCTCCACCAGCCAGATATGGATCTCGCTGAGCAGCTCAGCGAGCGCGTCTGGCCCGGCGATGATCAGACGGGAAGCCAACATGGTCACATTGGCACCCGCCATCAGCCCCTTCAACGCGTCCTGCGCCGTATGGACGCCACTGGTGAGCGCCAGATCCGCGCGCAGGCGGCCATAGAGCAGCGCGATCCAGCGCAGGGGGAGCCGCAGATCTTGGGAAGTGCTCAGGTCGATGCGGGGCACGACCTCCAGCCGCTCTAGGTCGAGGTCGGGTTGATAGAAGCGATTGAAGAGGACCAATCCGCTGGCCCCGGCGGCAACGATGCGCTGACAGAACGCGGGCAACGCCGTAAAATAGGGCGAGAGCTTGACTGCGATGGGGATCGTCACTTGCGCGCACACATCCCGCACCAGTTCGACATACGTAGCTTCCAAGGTCGCGCCATCGGTTTGCACATCCGTAGGGATGTAATAGATGTTCAATTCCACGGCATCGGCACCAGCTTCCTGCATACGGGCGGCGTATTCCACCCAGCCGCCAGACGACACACCGTTCAAGCTGCCGATGATGGGGATATCGACGGCATCTTTCAGGCGGCGGATGTGATCCAGGTAGGATGCTGGGCCGATATTATAGTGTTCGAGATCGGGGAAGTAGCTCAGCGATTCCGCGTAGGAATGGCTGCCATAGCTCAGGTAGTGGTCAAGCTCCAGGCTGTCATGGGTGATCTGTTCCTCGAACAGGGAGTAGAGGAACACGGCACCTGCGCCAGCCGCTGCAAGGCGCTTGACGGTGTCGACGCGCTTGCTGAGCGGTGAGGCGGAGGCAACGAGCGGAGCGCGCAATTGCATCCCCAAGTAGGTCGTTGAAAGATCGGGCATGTGAGACCTCCAGTGCCAGCGAAATAGCCGTGGCTTCAGTTTTCTTGCGGGGTTGGCGCGACCATGGCGAGCTGTTGGTAGTGCTGCCAGCGGGTTTGCACGGCCTCGCGCGCGGCATCCATCAACTCATCGGCATGCGCCTCGTCGCTTTGGCGCAACATGCGGAAGCGGGTCTCGTTTTCCGCATAGGCTTCCAGCGGCACCGAGGGCGCTTTGGCATCCAGCACCAGCGGCGGCTGCCCTGTCGCCGCGCGCGCGGGGTCATAGCGGAACAGCAGCCACTCGCCGCTTTGCACGGCCAGGCGCTGTTGGGTCAAGCCCTTGGTCATGTCGATGCCATGCGCGATGCAGTGGCTGTAGGCAATGAGCAAGGATGGTCCATCGAATGCCTCGGCTTCCTGGATGGCGCGCTGCGTCTGCATGTCGCTGGCCCCCATCGCCAACTGGGCCACATAGACATGGCCATAGCTCATGGCGATCTGCGCGAGGTCTTTCTTGCCCTGCGCTTTGCCGCGTGCCGCGAATTTGGCGACCGCGCCCAAGGGGGTCGCCTTGGATGCCTGGCCACCGGTATTCGAGTAGACCTCGGTGTCGAGGACCAGGATGTTGACGTTCTTGCCTGAAGCCAGCACATGGTCGAGGCCACCAAAACCGATGTCATAGGCCCAGCCGTCACCGCCAATGATCCACACGCTGCGCCGCACCAGCGTATCCGCGATGCTGAGCAGTTGCCTGGCAGCGTTGGCGATGGCGGCATCGGAGGCGGTGGTGAGTGGTGCGAGGCGCTCTTTCAGCGTCGCCACCTGCTCGCGTTGCGCTTTGATCCCCGCCGGGGTCGTCTGTTCTGTGCCCAACAGCGCTTCCACCAGTGGCGCGTCGAGCTGGCCGCGCAGCCGTTGCAGCAATTCTCGGGCGAAGTCGCGCTGCTGATCCAGCGTCACGCGCATGCCCAGGCCAAACTCGGCGTTATCCTCGAACAGCGAATTGGCCCAGGCGGGGCCGCGTCCGTCGCGGTTGGCGGTCCATGGGGTCGTCGGCAGGTTGCCGCCATAGATGGAGGAGCAGCCCGTGGCGTTCGCCACCACCATGTGGTCGCCGAACAACTGGGTCACCAGTTTGATATAAGGCGTCTCGCCGCACCCAGAACACGCGCCCGAAAATTCGAAGAGCGGCTCCAAGAGTTGAACGTTTTTGATGGAGGCGCGCGACAGCGTGGCGGGGTCCATCTCCGGCAGGGCGGTAAAAAACTCCCAGTTGTGCTGCTCGGCTGCGCGCAAGGGATCGATGGGAGCCATATTCAGGGCTTTGCGTCCGACCTGAGTTTTATCCTTCACCGGGCAGGCCGCCACACACAGGGAACAACTGGTGCAATCCTGGGGTGACACCTGCAACGAATAGCGCTTGTCTGGAAACTCGGTGAAGTGGGCAGCGGTCGATTGGAAGGTGGCAGGCGCGTTGGTCAGGTCGGCCTCGTCATAGACTTTCATGCGGATGACGGCGTGGGGGCAGACCATCGTGCATTTGCCACATTGAATGCAGATAGCGGGGTCCCACACGGGTAGCTCGGTGCCGATGTCGCGTTTTTCCCACTTGGCCGTGCCAATGGGATATGTGCCATCTACCGGCAGCGCGCTGATGGGCAGCGTGTCGCCCTTCCCCGCGATCATCACCCCCAGCACGTCGCGCACAAACGCTGGGGCGATGGCCGCCACGAGGGGCACGAGGCGCTGCATGGTGGGCGTGGTCTGGCGGGCGCGGCTCGCGGCGACATCCACCTCGGCCAGATGCGCCAGCGTCTGATCAACCGCGGCAAAGTTGCGCTGCACGACGGCCTCGCCGCGTTTGCCGTAGGTTTTGGCGATGCTGTGCTTGATGGCCGCGATGGCCTCAGCGCGTGGCAACGCCCCGCTCACCGCGAAAAAGCAGGTTTGCATGACGGTATTGATGCGCCCGCTCATGCCCGTCGCATGCGCTACCTTCCCCGCGTCGATCACATAGAGGCGCGCGTTGCGTTCGGTGATGATCTGCTGCACGCGCGCGGGGAGGTGCTCCCAGATGGCATCGGGGCCAAAGGGGGTATTGAGCAGCAACACACCGTTGGGCGCGATGGGATCGACCACATCGTAGGTATTGAGGAAGGTCGCATGATGGCAGGCGATGAAATCAGCATGCTCGATGAGATAGGGCGCGGCGATGGGTTGTGGCCCAAACCGCAGATGAGAAACCGTGATGGAGCCGGACTTCTTCGAGTCATAGACGAAATAGCCCTGCGCGTAGTTGGGGGTCTCTTCGCCAATGATTTTGATGGAATTCTTGTTGGCCCCCACGGTGCCATCTGAGCCCAGCCCCCAGAAGATGCAGCGCACCGTCGCTGGCGATTCAATCGTGAAGGTCGGATCATAGGCCAGACTCAGATGGGTCACGTCATCGATGATGCCCACAGTGAAATGCGCTTTGGGCTGAGGTTGCGCCATTTCCTCATACACGGCCTTCACCATCGCGGGGGTGAACTCTTTCGAGCCGAGGCCATAGCGCCCGCCGATGACGCTCGTCACTTGTGTGCCCAGGGCGCCGCCCCGCGCCCGATCCTCATGCAGTGCGGCGACGACTTCTAGATAGCACGGCTCACCAACGCTGCCTGGCTCTTTGGTGCGGTCGAGCACGGCGATGGCGCGAACGGTGGGGGGCAAGGCGGCGATGAAGCGCTCGCTGGCGAACGGATGAAAGAGGTGCACACGCAGCACCCCTACTTTTTCCCCGTGTTGGGCCAGGTGCTGGGCGGTTTCCGTGGCGGTGATGGCCCCGGAGCCCATGATGACGATGACCCGTTCGGCGTCGGGGCTCCCTTCATAATCAAAGAGGTGATAGTGGCGCCCGGTCAAGGCTGCAAAGCGATCCATCGTCACCTGGACGATGCCGGGGCAGGCGGCATAATAGGCATTCGCCGCTTCACGTCCTTGGAAATAGACGTCGGGGTTTTGCGCGGTGCCACGAATGGTGGGGTGCTCGGGCGAAAGTGACCGCTCTCGATGGGCGAAGATCAGGTGGTCGTCAATCATGCTTCGCAGCGTTTCGTCCGACACTGGAACGATCTTGTCAATCTCATGGGATGTGCGGAAGCCATCGAAGAAATGCAGAAAGGGGATGCGCGCCGCCAACGTCGCAGCATGCGCGATGACCGCCAGATCCTGCGCCTCTTGCACCGAGTGCGACGACAACAGGGCGAACCCCGTGGGGCGCGCAGCCATGACATCGGCATGGTCCCCAAAGATGGAAAGTGCGTGGCTGGCCACGGCACGGGCGGCCACGTGAAAGACAGTAGGGGAGAGTTCCCCGGCGATTTTGAACATGTTGGGGATCATCAAGAGCAAGCCTTGTGAGGCAGTGAAAGTGGTCGTTAGCGCCCCCGTTTGCAACGCACCATGAATTGCTCCGGCGGCACCGCCCTCGGATTGCATCTCAATCACGGTGGGAACAGTCCCCAAGAGATTGGGCTTGCCTTGGGCTGACCAGGCATCGGCTAATTCACCCATCGGGGTTGAGGGGGTGATGGGATAAATCGCAATGACTTCGCTGATGGCATGCGCCACGCGCGCGGCAGCTTCGTTTCCGTCGATAGTGATCCAATTTGCCATTCCAAGACTCCTCGTGTGATCGCTCACCTGTGTCTCAAGTATAAGGAGCCTGGCTCTCGCCGCTCTCACAGTTTTCGTGCGGCCATCACATTTGGCTAACAGAAGATGTCGGCTGAGCGAGGCGTGCTTATTTCACGACGATGGGGCAGTTGCGTCAGAGGGATTGCTGTTGCGCCTGCAAGCATCCGCATTTCCACCATCTCATCGTGCGTGAGGGTTTGCGTTTACTCCTCGATACCAGCGAAGATATGTTCGTGGTCGGTGAAGCCGCCGATGGCCGAGTGGTGCTCGATCAAGTGCCCCTCGGCCACCCAACGGTCATCCTGCTTGACCTGCGGATGCCACCCCTCCAACACCGCCAATATGCGGATGGACGGCGATGTCGTGCGCGCCTCAACGCCGCTTTGCGGGCATTTCGCATCCTGCCTTGCTCCTTGGGGCGCGGGATCAGTCTATGGGACTGACCGAACGCGGGGCATTAGCGGAGGTGAGCTGATCCTTAGGTCTGCGCGACGCATCTCGTATAAATAAAATCGTTGCTTGTTCCTCTGTTGCAAAATAGAGAAATGCTGCACTGCCCGTCACCTGAATAATGAAACGTCAAACGATTGCACCGTGCCTTCGAGACGCTGTCGTTCTGGCGACGCAATGGGGAGTTGCGTCACTGCAAGGCAGGACGAGATTGCAAGAAATCGCTGATTATGTTACCTTGGATGGCAGCTTAAAAAAAGCGATGCTTGCTTTGCAGCGTTCACCAAAGCTACCGAAGATGTGTTTGGAAAGATAAGGAGGTTGGTAGCGTCCCTCTCTCAATGCTGCGGGAGGGACGCTACTATTTTACATGGAGCAAACCCCAATCCCCAATGCTGTATCCCCATCTCAACCGTTGGCTGTTGCGTCCCCAAACGATGCACATCATGTCTCTTTGGGCGATCCTACCTGGGCCATGTGGCGCTGGTCGGTATTGCGTGGTACGGGTTTTCCCGTTGATGCGCCTCTGCAATTGGCATCATCCACCTGCGTAGCGGCGGCCGAGCAGTTTTGGCAAGCAGCGCAAGCGGCACAACACGCCGAAGAATCGCTGATTGCTGAACTCACGGGGGTGATGGATAACGAACCGACGCAACGAGTGGTGGTTGCCAATATCATCCACAGTGTGCGTAAAGGGAAGCTCCCCGTGCCCAGGGACCTGCCCGAGCATGTGCAAACGACAGTCGCCACGTTGCAAGCGGCGCGCACCCAAGCTGAGGCGGCTCGCACTCGCTATCACCAGATTTTTGCTGAATCGCTCGTACAGGCTACCGCCCATCTGCAAGGGCTGGTCGCCCAACCGCGTTTCCGCGAAGCGCTCGCCTGGCAAAATCGTCAGGCATTGCACACCGGCGTTGCGCCTTTTCTGGCAAAGCCCCCTACGACCTCCAGCAGCGCCTTTCGCCAACATCGTCTGCTGCTCACGAAATATCTGCAACGCTACTGCCTCAAGAATGACACCATTGGCTTTTTTGGTCCGGTAGGGTGGGCGCGCTGGACGCCAGAGCAACCCAGTATGGAAGTGCAACCCGGCCCAGCACTCCTAGCCGAACGCACAACCTATCTCGAAGGTTGGGGT
>JACDGC010000145.1 GCA_013815535.1 Ktedonobacterales bacterium | reverse complement strand
GAGCTTGGCTTGGCAGATCGGCGGCATCTGCATCACGACGGTGGGGAGCTTGGCGGTCGGCCCCATCACCAATGCCATCACGGCCCAGGTCGCGCCGCCACGGGCGATTGGCGCGTTCTTTGGCTTCTCGGCCATCAGCATCGGCCTGGGGGGCCTGGGGCAACTGCTGGGCGGCAGCATCTATGATGCGCAGCGTGCCCTTCATCTGCCCTGGTTGATGGGGGCATTTCTGGCGTCGGTGACGCTGTGCATCGCCTATCTGCTGTGGCAGGCACCCTCCCCCACAGCCACGCCCGATTATGCCCACGAGGTTGCCCCAGACATCGCTGCTGAGTCGGGCATCATCCCCTCACCAGCGGCGTAAACGGATGGCGCGTTGAATGGCAAGGGGGTGGGGGGCTTTTCGTCACTCGCCCCTTTTTAGCATGCTGCTGGCTCAGGGTGCCTGCCACACATGCACCGTGTGGTCGTCACCCCCCGAAGCAATCCGAGTGCCGTCTGGTGCCCAACTGACACCTGTGACGCCATTCTTGTGGCCGCGATAGGTCGCGACGGATTGCCCGTCCGAGACGCGCCACACTTGCACTGTGCGGTCATTGCTGCACGAGGCGATGTAGGTGCCACTCGGCGACCACGTGACGCCCCAGATCAACCGATGATGCCCTTTATAGGTCAAAAGGTGCTGGCCCGACGCGGCCTGCCACACTTGCGCGGAACAATCGGTGCTCCCTGAGACAAGGAATTTGCTATCCGGCGACCAGGTGATGCCCCAGATGTTGCCCTGGTGGCCTTTATACGTGACCAACGTGGTGCCAGTCGTGGCATTCCAAATTTGCACCGTGCCATCATTGCTGCACGAAGCGATGCGTGTGCCATCGGGCGACCATGCGATGTTGTTGATGTAGCCCGTGTGCCCCGTGTACTTCAAGGCGCGCTCACCGCTGACGCTGTGCCACACCTGCACGGTGTTATCATTGCCACACGATGCCACCCACGCGCTATCAGGCGACCACGTCACACCCCACAGATGTTTGCGGTGGCGTCGATAGGTGCAATAGATCTGCCCGGTATACGCATCCCACACTTGCGCATCAGCGCTGCATGATGCGATGCGCGTGCCATCGGGCGACCAGTCGGCCTCGATGACGAAGCCTTGATGTCCGGCATAGGTGAGCGCGCGTTGGCCGGTGGTGGATTGCCACACCTGCACCGTATGATCACGGCTGCTCGAAACGAGGTATTCGCTATCGGGCGACCAGGCAACCCGCGAGACGGCATCGCTGTGCCCAGAATACACGACTGGCGCGAGCACCGCAGGTGACGCTTTGAGCGGCTGATCGGCCTGGCTGATAGGGGGGCTGGCATCGAGTAATCTGAGCAAATGTTGAAACGTCAGGTGATATTCGGTGCGTGCGTCGATATATTGGGCGCGGCTCCGGCCAAACGGTGCCACCTCCAACCAGTTGGTGCCCTTCACCCAAAAGGGGTAAATCGGGATGCGATAATGATCGGCCAGATCGAGTTCGTGGATGACGAAATTGGAATGTTTGGCCGTTGGCGAGGCGACATATACGACGGCTTGGGCAGCCTGAATGCTCTGTTCGATGGCGATGCCCCAATTGGGGGTGCCGGGGGTGAGGTTTTCGTGATCGAGCCAAATGGGAACGTGATGGGCCTGGAGGTCATCCTTGAGCCGTTGGACTATTTCACCTTCCGCATGGGAATAGCTGATAAAGACCGGTTTCGCATTCATGGCATTTCCTCGGTGTAGCTCGATAATCGCTTTCATGAATGATGATAACATATTGCGCCTATTAATGGGTCTATAATAAAATTAATTACTTCTTTTGCGAGCCCTGTCTGGTGATGGACCGATGCTATCTCACTCTGGCGGCTCCGCCGTCACTTCAGGCGCCGTCGTGGTGGGTGGCTCTTCGGTTGGTGGCACTGGCAGCCCCGCCGCCTTGAAGGGCAGCGAACGCGACTGGGCCACCGTGCCGCGCAGCAGATAGCGTGCCGCTAGCCCCAGCGAGGCACGTACTTGGTCGAGCCGTTGGCGCAGGTCGCGGCGGTCCAGCCAAGCCATGCCTGAGGATTCAGCGGTCCACAGGCTCGCGTCATCCAGGATCTGGCGCACGGCGGATTCCAGTTGCCGCAAGAGGTCGATGGTCTGGTTCAGCGCCATCAGCAGGTCGCCCTCGGCCAGGCTGATGCGCCCGCGCAACGCCGCCAGCGAGAGGCCCTGTGCCCAGCCCAGCGCCACTCCTAAGAAATGGTCATTGATGATCGGCCCAGGCGGCAAAGCTTGGCGTAGCTCGGCTTTGCGCACACGCTCGGTCATCTGGCGGGCGGCTCGGCGGGCGATCTTGAGCCGATCCGACAGCACATCGCGCGACCACAGCGGTTTGTCGCTGTCATAGACGAACCAACTTACCAGTTCCCCCAGCTCGATGCTCGTCAGGTCGTCTAACGCGCCCATCAGCAGCAGTTCCGTCAAAGCCAGACCGGCAGGGTGAAAGATGGCACGCAGCAAGCGCCCCCGCAGGGTGAGGGCATCATCCTCATCCTCCGGCCCGATGTAGCCAAACTGGCGCAGCACCGTGGTGGTCGCGATCAATTCGCGTTCCACCCCGCCGCCCAGTTCCACCAGCGGGGGGGCCTCATTCAGCGCATCGGGGGCGGGCACATTGTTGCCCGCCTTGCGCCGTGCCTTCTTCTTCGTGCGGCGGGCGCGGCGCTGATATTCCAGAAAGCTGGCCGCGCCGATGCGCCGCAGTCGCTCAAACTCATGGGGCCGCCACAGGTTCAGCACCGAATTGTAGTGCATGCTGAAGGCGCTTTCCACGGGATTCAGCGGGCGCGTGAGGGCTTTGAAGCATGCCTCGAAATCTTCCCACGGGGAATAGAGGATGATCGCCGCCCCCCGGGGATCTTTGCCACGTCTTCCAGCACGCCCCGTCAGTTGGTTATATTCGTTGGGTGTCATCAGCCGCATGCCCGTGCCATCGAACTTGCTCAGCGACCCCAGCACCACCGCCCGCGCGGGCATGTTGACGCCCAGCGCCAAGGTATCCGTCGCAAAGACCGCGCGCAAGGCCCCTCGCGCAAAGAGCGTCTCGACCAGCATCTTCAGACTGGGCAACAACCCAGCGTGATGATACGCGATCCCTTGTGGCAGCAGTTCCCCCAACTCCACCACCTGCTGCAAAGCGCGATCTTCTTCCGAGAGCGTTTCGATGGCAAAGAAGACCTCTTCGCTGATGGCGCGCTGCTCGGCGGGGGTGGTCAGCCGCACCTGGGCAGCGGCGCGGGCGGCTTCTTCCACCGCGCGGCGACCAGGGAGGAAGTAGAGGCACGGCAACATCGCCACGTCGTTCAGGTGCTGCACCACCTCGTGCGGGTTGGGCGCTTCGCGCTGCGGCGGGGCATGCTCATCCTCGCGTGTGTTACGCCGTCGGCGATCATAGCCGCCAGATCGCTTGGCCTCGCCGCCGACATGGGGAAAGTGCTTGACCCGATTTCCATCCGAATCGCGCACCAGATGCAGTTTGCCATCGACATAATAGAAATCTTCGAGTGGGATGGCGCGCTCGGGGTGAAAGATCAGCTTCGTGGGCGCATGCACCTGCGTCATCCAGTCCACCAATTCATTCGCGTTCGAGACGGTGGCGGAAAGGCCAACGAAACGCACATGCGCGGGGGAATGGATGATGCACTCTTCCCAGACGGGGCCGCGCTGGGGATCGGCCATGAAATGCAATTCATCGAAGATGATCCAGCCCACCCGCGCCAGTTGTGGGTCCATCTGGCGCTTGCCCGCCCCCGTCGCGGTGACGGAATGCGCCAGCCGCGTCAGCGCCACCGAGGTGTCGTCTCGCTCTAGCTCCAACAGCACGTTGCGATAGATTTCGGTGGTCATGACGACGATGGGCGCGGCGGCGTTTTCCACGATGTCGCCCGTCATCAGCCCCACTTGGTCATCCCCATAGCGCTCGCGAAAATCGCGGAACTTTTGGTTGCTCAGCGCTTTCAGTGGGGCGGTGTAAAAGACACGCCGCCCCTCGCGCAGCGCCAGCCAGATGGCAGCCTCCGCTATTATCGTTTTGCCAGTCCCGGTCGGCGCGGCGACCAGTACCGAACGACCCTCGAAGACCTGCCGCAGGGCGGCCAGTTGGAAGTCGTCCAGCGGGAAGGGGTATGACTGGCTGAAAGCGGTGATGAGTTCGCCAGCGAGATCGTTTGGGGCAGCGTGCCGCGCGCGGGCAGCAGGCGGGCTAGGCGGCGCGGGCACTTCATCATCGCGCGGGGGGACGTTCGACATGGGCGCGTCCAATTATTTCCCGATCTTTTTAGCCTCAGCATATCACATCACGCGGGCTTGTCGCTCGCTGTTTGCCCACAAAAGTCACGGGGGTGTTGACAAGAAACTCAGCCAATAGGTACACTTGCGACATTACTATGGTGCTACAAGACAGGAGTTTCACAAGGAATGTCACAATTAAACGGTGCTTTGACCGGATGCTTGGGATTGTTGCTGTTTCTGATCGGGTTGGCTGGCAGCCAGCGCGCGGGGGATAAGCCCGCCCAGGCGCGCTTATTTTTATGGCTCACGTTGCTGGGCGCGGCGTTCTTTGATGTGGCCACCTATGGCATTCAATTCCATTCGCCCTATCGCCGCCCAGATATGGATGGTGCCATCATTTTCGCCTGGAGCCTCACCGGCTCGATGGCGCTGTTGACGGCCATCAATGTCGTGCGGATGGCGCTGCGCCGCGCTCCCAAGCGTGCCTAGCCCAGCCGTGTCATAATGGAGAGAGACCACGAAAGGACATCTATCCACTATGGCGAGCCACGAGATCGAGCTGCATGGGCACATCATTGATTCGCTGATTTTGCCGCGCATCTGGGATACGATCATGCGCGCGAGCGCGACCTTCCAGGTGCAAGAGATGCACATTGGGGTAAGCGCCACCGAACCCAGCCACGCCCGCATGACCGTCAGCGCCGCCACCCAGGCCGCCCTGGACGATCTGCTGGGCGACCTGGAACAACTCGGCGCGGAGATCGTCGGTGCCCCCGACGCCCAGACGCATGTGGTCGAGCAAGATGGCGTGCTGCCCGACGACTTCTATGCCACCACGAATCTGCCAACCGACGTGCGGGTGGCGGGGGAGTGGCTCCCCGTCGCGGATATCGAGATGGATGTCGCCATCATCATCGACCCAGCGACGCTGGCCGCACGCTGTTTGCCGATGCATCAGGTGCGGGTGGGTGACGCGGTGGTGGTTGGTCACGGCGGCATCCGTGTGCATC
The DNA here is from genome assembly GCA_013815535.1 of Ktedonobacterales bacterium. Taxonomy (GTDB): domain Bacteria; phylum Chloroflexota; class Ktedonobacteria; order Ktedonobacterales; family JACDGC01; genus JACDGC01. Next base: position 2,683 of record JACDGC010000145.1, on the reverse strand, counting down.
CGCTTGAGCGCACCCGTGCCACCGAAGACGTGTTCAGCTTCATGCAAAACTCGGTCAGTTCCGAGCGCTCGAAGGGGCTGGTCATCGCGGATATCGCGCGCGAGATGCGGGCGGCTCATGGGCGCGGCGGCAAGATTCTGCTGGTGCTTGGCCCCGCCGTCGTTCACACGGGGGCGCGGCGCTATGTGGCAGAGTTGATCGCACTGGGCTATGTGCAGGTGATCTTCGCGGGCAACGCTGTGGCCGCGCACGACACAGAAGCGGCGATGTTTGGGACTTCGCTCGGCGTGGATCTGCAAACGGGTGACCCCGTCCAAGACGGCCACCGCCACCACCTGCGCGCCATCAATGCCGTGCGTCGCCTGGGGGGCTTGCGGGCGGCAGTCGCGGCAGGCGTCGTCACCGAAGGCATCATCGCCGAGGCCATCCGCCACGATGTGGAACTGGTGCTGGCAGGGTCGATCCGCGACGACGGCCCCATCCCCGATGTCATCACGGATATGATCGTCGCGCAGGAGCGCATGCGAGCGGCGGCACGGGGCGTTGATGTCGCCCTGATGTTGGCATCCATGCTGCATGGCATCGCCACGGGCAACCTGTTGCCAGCGACAGTGCGCACCGTCGTCGTTGACATCAACCCCGCCGTCGTCACCAAGCTGGCGGATCGCGGCACGACGCAAGCCATCGGCCTCGTCACCGATACCGAGCTCTTCTTGCGCGAACTGGTCGAACATCTGCGTGACTGAGCAGCCGCCAGCGGTTTTTGCCGCTGGCGCATTGCATCAGCGCCAGTTCAACACATCTTCTTCCACATTGCGGGCGATGATGAGGCGCTGCACCTGGCTGGTGCCTTCCACGATGGTGAGCTGACGGGCGTCGCGATAATAGCGCTCCACTGGATGATCCATCATGTAGCCGTTGCCACCCAGAATCTGCACTGCGGTATCCGCCGCCTGCACCGCCGTCTCGCTGGCAAATGCCTTGGCGATGGAAAGGATGTGTGCGTGCTCTTTGTCGGCGTGGCCCGCATCCACCGTCAGGCAGGCGTTATAGGTCAGCCAGCGTGCCGCCTCGATGCGCATCGCCACATCCGCGATCATCATCTGGATCGCCTGATGTTTGATGATGGGCTCGCCAAAGGTCTCGCGCGTTTTGGCATAGTCAACGGCGTATTGAATGGCCCCCTCCGCCGTGCCCAGGCCACGCGCCGCCACGATGGGGCGCACGGAGTTCAAGTTCCACATCAGCAATTTGAAGCCTTTGTCGACCTCGCCCACGATGTTCGCGGCGGGCACCTTGGCTTCGTCGAAGATGAGTTCACAGGTGGGCACGCCATGCACGCCCATCTTGCGATCCGTCTTGCCCACGCGGAAGCCGGGGGTGTCGCGGTCCACGATGAACATGGTAAAACCCTTTGATCCGGCATCGGGGGTCGTCTTGGCCGCCACCAGATAGAAATCCGCCACGGTGCCACCCGAGATCCAGTGCTTCGTGCCCGTCAGGCGATAGTGATCGCCATCTTTGACGGCCTTGGTGCGGATCTGCGCGGAGTCGGACCCGGCCCCCGGCTCGGTCAAGCCAAACGCGCCACGCACCTCGCCCAGCGCCGTGCCCTGGCCGTACTTGCGCTTCTGCTCCTCGGTGCCACCGCGCATGATGGCCGAGGTCGACAGCTTGGTCAGCAACAGCATCAGCGCGCACGAGTTATCGACCTTGGCGACTTCTTCGACCGCCAGCCCCAACCCCAGCGTGCCCGCGCCGCTGCCACCATATTCCTCGGGGAAGTTCAACCCCAGCAGACCATATTCCTTGAACGTTTGGTAGATATCTTCAGGGTATTCACCCGTCTCGTCCAACGCGGCGGCACGGGGCGCGATGACCTCGCGCGCGATGCGCCGCGCCGTCTGGCGGATCAACTCGTGCTCATCGGTCAATTGAAAATCCATGGGGTCTCCTCATCATTTCAGCGCGGCGATGGGCGCCAGCGCGACTTCACCATTGAAGCAGAACGCTCGCATGCGTGGCGCGTGTGATCATTCTGTCACCTAGTATAGCGCAAAACCTCCCACCGTCGGGGTGGTGCGGCGGGGACCGATACGGATGAAACCAGGGATTTATCTGGCACTGGCACCTGAAGCGTGGCGGCATCAGTCTGGCCATCTCTCACCCCATGGCGGAATGCGGAGTGGGGGCGTTGATGCGCCCGATGGCACACATCGCTCGATAGCCACACCCCCGGCAGGTCTGCGGATCTTGGCGGCTGATGCGCGGCCCCTGGGCTTCGCTGGCGCGTAGCTCGCTCAGAGCATGCAACGTCAAGGCCCGCAGCGCGGGGGTGATGGGCACCGTCAGGTCGCGGTCGGCATGGCGCAAGGTGCCATTGGAGACGGTGACGCCCAGCGCCTCTTCGGCCACCAGGGCCTCAGCCGTCAGCCACAGCACCTCAACCGGGGTTGCCACCGCAGCGGGCGTTCCGACGCGGTCCACGCTGACGGTGATGACGCCATCCGCTGCGCGCTCCACCCGCGCCGGACGGCCCTGCATCCGGTGCGCGTGCGCGACCAAGGGGCCATCAGCGGTTGTCGCATCATAGAGAATCGTCTGGGGGGCGACGATGCGTTGACGGCGCTGACCTTCGTTCAGTGAAAGCACCAGCAGCGCCAGCGCCACGACCGCCCCCAGC
>JACDGC010000144.1 GCA_013815535.1 Ktedonobacterales bacterium | reverse complement strand
GGACGTTGCTCTATAACGATGCTTATGCCCACTTGATGATCGCTCGGCGCGTTTTTGACAACACCACCCCTGGGTTGGCGCAACTCGGTGGCGTATGGCTACCGTTGCCCCACGTCGTCATGTTGCCGTTCGTGTGGAACGACACCTTGTGGCGCAGCGGATTGGCTGGGAGCATCCCATCGATGCTGTGTTATGTGTCAGCGGCAAATTTCGTCTTCCTCTCGGTGCGGCGCATCACGCATGATAGCCGTGTCAGCAGCATCGGCGCGCTGGCTTTCATGCTGAACCCTGGGGTACTCTACATTCAGTCCACGCCATTGACCGAGCCGCTCTTGATTGCCACGATGACGGCGGCTTGCTACTTCTTTCTCGCTTGGGTCCAAGACGACCAACCGCGTTGGCTGGTGTGGGCTGGGCTGAGCACCTTCCTGGCGACACTGGCCCGGTATGATGGCTGGTTTCTCCTCTTCGTCTTCCTTGGGTGCATCGTGGTCATTGGTGTCATGCAGCGACGGCGGCTCCGCCAGATTGTCGATCACCTGCTCCTCTTTGGTGCTTTGGGCGCTTTTGGTCCCGCGCTCTGGCTGCTGTGGAACCAATTGATCTTCCACGATGCGCTGTACTTCCAGAATGGTCCCTATTCGTCACAGACGCAGCAAATGTTGGTGCTACAACACGGCGACTTGGATACGTATCACAATGTGTGGCAGGCGTTTCGCCACTTCCTCTTCGCCTCGGCAGAGACGGTCGGCCCGATGCTGCTGGTGCTGGCGATCCTTGGTTTGGTCATGTTGCTCGTCCGCAAGCGCCTCTCGCCCGAGGCCATCGCCACGCTGCCCTTTGCCGCACCTTTTGCCTTCTATGTCGTGGCGCTCTTCACAGGGCAGGCGGTGCTCTATGTGCCAGGGGCCTCACCCGCCCACGCAGGCAGCATCTTTTACAACGCACGCTATGGCACAGAGATCGTCGCGCCGGTGGCTTTCTTCCTGGCGACGCTGATCGGTCGGCAGGTCTGGCTGCGGGTGGGAGCGATCCTCGTCATCGCGGTGCAAAGCTTCTTGATTGCGCAGGGGGGCATCATCGCGCTACAAGACGGCCAATATGGTGCGTCATGCGTCGCCGCGCGCCCCTCAGTGGACTACCTGGCGCAGCACTACCTGAGCGGCAACATCTTGGAAGACACCTACTTCAAGAATCCCCAGCAATATGCCATCGTTGCGGGGACGAAACTGACCAACATCATCTATCAGGGCTCTGGTGCTCAGTGGGATGCTGCGCTCCAAGATCCCGCTGCCAATGCGGATTGGGTCGTCATTCACAGTGGTGACTTGGTGGCGCAGCATGTCGATGTCACCAGTGCCGCCTTCCTGGCGCACTTCACCCCCGTCGCGCATGACAGTGATGGTGTGGCGCTCTATCATCGCACGGGTGCCCCTCTGGCACAACATACGCTCCCCGCTGACTTCGACACCGCGCAGCAACGCTGCGGCACCGTCGGCCAATAGGCATACCCCCGCCAGCCACACTACGAGTCTGCGAGACACGAAGAACGGCCTGGAAGCAGCTTCTTCGTGCCATCCCCTTCTCTGGCCGCCGTTTCTGATCACCGCGTTTTTGGTGAGCGCACACCATATTTTGCGCTGAAAGGCTGAGATTTTGATGGCAACAACGACCCTGGCCCTCCCCCGCGCTGGCCGCTTACGCGAGATGCTGAGCTTCGTCGCCGTCGGCGGAATCAACACCGGGCTGGATTTCGCCGTGCTGAATGTGCTGATCTGGCTGACGCACCGCGATGGTGGCGCTTGGCTCTTTGGCTTCGACGCGTTGGCTTTTACCGTGGGGATGGTCAGCAGTTATGTGTTGAATGCGCGGGTCACTTTTCGCCATCACGCGGGTGCGTCAACCACTTTGCTGCTGCGTTTCGCTGCCGTCAGTGTGGTGGGTCTGCTGCTGAACGCGGGCATCGTGCTGGTGCTCCGGATGGTGCTGGGGAGCGCGCTGCCATTGCCGCTGATCGTCAATGGTGGCAAACTCTTGGCGACCGGTGCTTCGCTCATCTGGAACTATCTCGCCCTGCGCCGCTGGGTCTTCGTTGCCGATACGAATCCCTAGAGGAGACGAGGACGCCATGCGACGACTGCTGATGCTGGGACTGGCTGCGCTATTGATGACGAGTGGGTTGGCTGCCTGCGGAAGTGGCGCGACGGCGACCGACGTGGCGGTCGGCAGCAAGTGCCTGAGCCGCAGTGGTGACTACGTCCAATCTTCGGGCACGGGCTTGGTAGTCGGCAATCAGCCCCTTACTTTGTATGCCGCAACCATTTATCCTGATGTCACGGTCAGCGGTAAGACCTATCGCGGTAGTGCTTGGACGATGCCCACTTTTACCACCTATCTCGATCAATGGATCACGCAAGCAGCAGCGGCAAAGATCAATACCATTCGCGCCACCGACTTCCTGAGCAATGTCGATGATTGGCGTAACCCGACCGTATGGGCCAATATGGACTATTTGCTATGCCACGCCCGCACGCATGGGATGCATGTCATCATCAGCCTCACCACCTTTGGCAAGATGCTCTATCAGCAAGGGAATTTCCCCTATGACCCTGGCGCATGGGGGGCCTTGATCGATTTCGTAGGGACGCGTTACCGCAACGAGCGCGCCCTGGCCTATTATGCCATCTTAGGCGAAGCCTTGCCCCCCAATGGCAACGATCCACTTCGTGCAACCCCCAACCAACTACTCGCCTTTTATCGTGATACTTCGCTGCAATTGCGCACGGTGGATAGCGGTCATCATCTCATCAGCACCGGGGGCCTCTCGTTTCTGAATGGTGACTATGGCATCCCCTGGCAGGATATTTTTGCCTTGCCCACCATCGACCTCGCCGCCATTCATGTCTATTCGGCTGGCGACCGCGATATCACCTTGCCCAATGTCGCTGCTTGGTCTGCTCAAAATGACAAACCTTTCGTCATCGAAGAGTTTGGCTTCCAGCAAAAGCTCGGTGATGCCGCCCGTGCCGCCGCTTTCGCGGATATTCTGGCGCGCGCGCGTACCGCGAAGGCGGCAGGCGTCGGCTTCTGGAACCTCGGGCCGGAGGTTGCGGACAAGAGCTATGATGTCAGTGCGGCAACACCGCTCACTTGGGATGCCCTGCAAAAAGGCGCACCATAACGGAATAGGTCGTTCCATCGCCTTCGTGCGGTTGTAGCAATCCCTGCCAGCGTCCCGGTGTTTGTAGAGATCGTCAACGCGGTGGCTATGGTAGCACGAAGTGGGAAAGTACCTATGCTGCCACGCGGTGCGCTCCTCCACCAATTGGCTGAGCGCACCGCGTGTAAGGGGGACGGAATCACCTTTTCCGAGGGTGCGAGCGCCCCGAGGAATTTAATTCGTTCCCGATTTAAAGGGGGCGGCGCTTGTGACAACCGTGAGGTCGAGTGCTACCTGGATGTCTAGGGGCGTGTGACGTGTCGTGGAACACTGGACATAGGCGATGAAACTCCCTGTTGCCGTGTATCCTTGATTGGTCGATAAGACGAGTTCGTTGCCAGTCTTGTCTAATGTAACCGTGCGCACCTCAAGCAGCGACTTGCTGTCGGTTGCATCAAAACTCAGAGCACAGGTCAGCGTCCCGGTGTTTTGCATGCTCGCTGGCACATACACCATGGCGTTCAATTGGACGCCACCTGGATTCGCTGCGAAAGGTTGTTGGGCAACCACGCCAGGCTCGCCAACCGGGACGGTGCCAGCGGCACGCAAGTGGATCATTTGATACGCGGGAATCGTTCCCGTCGAACCTGCGAATGCGCTGCGTGCACCGCTGAAGAGGACACCACCCAAGAGAAGCACACCAGCCAGCAAACCAAAGGCAGCGATTTTGAGTGAGCGTTTCATGTTCATGCGAAGAGATACCTGCTTTCACGAAGAGAATATGTGAGACAAATGGACCATCGTCATCTGTAGTCCTGGTCTCATCAGAATAAGTATCCATTACACGCATGGCTGATCTTGGCAGGACATATTCTACGAAAATGTGATCTGGCTCACTCCTGGCAGGAATGGCAACGCTGTCGGTGTTTTCCGTGCGTGATGGTTGCGGGCAGGTTGCTGATCAGGATAAAGAAATCCCTCCTCTCAGAGAGAGGAGGGATTTCAGATATGGTGTAGCGTCGCTTACCAGCGACTGCCGCCACCATTGTTATCGTTGCTGCGGTTGAAGCCGCCGCGTTGGGGGCCGCGTTGCTGACCTTGGCCACCCATGCCCCCACTGGGCGGGGCGTTGCGGCGCGGGCCAGCGGGGCCGAAGCTGCCACCCTGGCCGCCTTGTCCGCCGCTTTGTTGACCACCGCCGCCATTGCCAAAGCTGCCACGCTGGGGGGCACCGAAGCCGCCCCCGCGTGGGGGCGGGCCACCACGACCACCACCGCCGCCCCGGGGACCGCCACGCGGCGGCGGGCGATCCGCCTCAAGCTCGGCGGCACTGGGCATCTCACCGCTGAGGGCTGAGCGACGCGAGAGGTTGACGCGCCCTTGCGGGTCGACCTCGATGGCCATGACGGTGATTTCGTCGCCCAGTTGCACCACATCTTCAGGCCGATTCACATGGAAGTCGGCCAGTTGCGAGGTGCGCACCAGCCCTTCCTTGCCCGGCAAGATCTCGACGAATGCGCCGAAATCCACGATGCGGCGGACGATGCCGGTGTAGATCTTGCCAACCTCCACCTCTTCGGTGAGGGCGCGCACGGCATCGACCGCGCGTTGCATGCCCTCGCCGTTGTTGGCGGCAATATGCACCGTGCCATCTTCCTCGATGTCGATTTTCGCGCCCGACTCTTCCTGAATCTTGCGGATCATCTTGCCACCTGGGCCGATGACGGCGCCGATCTTTTCGGTGTTGATCTTCACCGTCTGGATGCGCGGCGCGGCGGGGGCCAGGTCGAGACGGGGCTCGGCAATGACTTCGAGCATCTTATCCATGATGAACATGCGGCCAGCGTTGGCCTGCGCCAGGGCTTTCTTGATGATCTCCATCGTGATGCCCTTGACTTTGATGTCCATCTGAAGGGCGGTGATGCCATCCGCCGTGCCCGCGACCTTGAAGTCCATGTCGCCCAGCGCGTCTTCCATCCCCTGAATGTCGGTGAGGATGGCGTAGTCGCTGGCGGATTCCCCGTCGCGGGTGATCAGGCCCATCGCCACCCCCGAGACAGGGGCGCGAATGGGCACGCCCGCGTCCATCAGCGCCAGGGTAGAGCCGCAGACAGACCCCATGGAACTGGAGCCGTTGCTGGAAAGGATCTCCGAGACGATGCGGATGGTGTAGGGGAACTCATCCTGGCCGGGGATGATGGCGCTGAGGGCGCGCTGAGCCAGCGCCCCATGGCCGATCTCGCGGCGACCGGGTGAACGCGCCGGGCGTGCCTCGCCCGTGCTGAACGGCGGAAAGTTGTAGTGGTGCATGAAGCGCCGACTGGTCTCGGCCCCCAGGCCATCGATGGTCTGCTCGTCGCCCGGCGAGCCGAGCGTGACGATGCTGAGCACCTGGGTCTGCCCACGGGTGAAGAGGCCCGAGCCGTGGATGCGTGGCAGCAAGCCAACCTCGCACGAGATGGGGCGAATCTCGGTCAGTTTGCGGCCATCGGGGCGCACACCCTGGTCCAGAATCTCACCACGCACAAAGGCTTTCAGTTCCTTCTCGAAAAGGCCGTTGACTTCTTTACCACGGTCAGGGTACTGCTCGGCGAAGGTTGCCAATGTGTCTTGCCGGGCTTTTTCGATGTATTCATCGCGTTGCTGCTTGGTGGGGTTATTGACCGCCCCGGCCAAGCGTGGGCGCACGAGGTCAGCGACGGCCTTGGCCAGCACCTTGTCCGTTTCAGGGGGCACGAAGGCGATTTTGGGCTTGCCCGCGAGTTTGACCAACTGCTCTTGCAGATCGATGATCTGCCCGATGGCCTCGTGGCCGATGCGCAGCGCCTCAGCGATGACATCTTCGGGCAACTCGAGCGCGCCCCCCTCGACCATCATGATGGCATCGCGCGTGCCGGCGATCACCAGATCCAGGCGGCTGCCCTTCAAATCGGTTTCGGTGGGGTTGATGACCAGTTGCTCGTTGATGTAGCCCACGCGCACCGCACCCACCGGACCCTGAAAGGGGATCTCGGAGATGGAGAGGGCCGCAGAGGCAGCGGTGATGCCGATGACATCGAAGTCATTTTCTTGATCCGCCGCCAGCACGGTGATGGCGATTTGCACATCGTTGCGATAGCCCTTGGGGAAAAGCGGGCGCAACGGGCGATCCGTCAGGCGCGAGGCCAAGATGGAATGCTCACTAGGGCGGCCCTCACGTTTGATGAAGCCACCAGGGATCTTGCCGACCGCATACATGCGCTCTTCATAGTCGACCGTCAGTGGGAAGAAGTCGATGCCCTCGCGAGGGGCAGTGGACCCAACGGCGGTTCCCAGGATCATGGTGTCGCCATAGCGCACGAGGACCGCGCCACTGGCTTGCTCGGCAACGCGCCCTGTCTCGATGGAAAAGGTGCGTCCGTTGATGACCGCTTCGACGCGGTGAATGGTTCGTCCTTCAGGCACAAAAACCTCATTTCCGGCGGCCACGCTTGGGTGCGCCGCCCTTCCAGCGCGCATGCGCTGGGCTTGAGTGAAGACCAGGCTGTCATTCTTCTTGCCATTGCCACATATCGGGGGAGGGGTACGATTCGGGCATCCTTGACACAGTCGGGCAGATGCGGCACGTAGCACTCAGAGGCAGGGCGAGGAAAACCATAGCCAGATAGCCCGCATCACAAGGATGGGGCTGCGAGAGATCTGGTAAGACGCGGAGACGCCCGCATCAGTGGCGCAGGCCAAGTTCCGCGATGAGCGACCGATAGCGCTCGACATTATGCTTGTTGAGATAGGCCAACAAACGGCGGCGGCGACCCACCAAGATCACCAAGCCACGGCGGCACTGTGTATCATGCTTGTGCTCGCGCAGGTGCTCCGTCAGGTCGCGGATGCGCTGGGTCAACAACGCCACCTGCACCTCTGAGGAGCCGGTGTCGGTCTTATGGCGCTGAATGGTGGTGACGATTTCAGTCTTAACTTCTGGCATCAATGGCATGCCACGTGGCCTCCACGGTTTCTTTTATCTCGTTCGATTTGACTGGTATAGTATATCACCTGACTGGTGGCAGCGCAAATGGTCCTAGCTTGAGCTGCATAAATCGCACATGAATGCACATTGGCGAACACAACGCGAGGTTGGTTCCAAATAAGGCGTTTGTGCTATCATTGTGTGTACAACTGTAGCGCTTCATCATCTATCAAGATAGTTCGCCAATCCTCTAATGGGCATTAGCCTACATAATATGTAATTGCGGGAGAGATGATATGGAGCCAAAAGTGTGGCTGCATACTGCGGCGCGTCACTATTGTATCAAGCGCTCTTTTGGGTATTCGGCAGCACAGTTGGTATATCAATATGCGACGCAAGGGATGTCTTTCATAAATGGGCCGCCCCTACCACCATCAGCATCCACCGATGTTTCTCCCGATTTCCAACAACTCTTTCATGAGATCCAGATCGACCTAGAACGCGCTTATCCTGATGATTTCGCTACCCTAGACGATCTCCGTCAGCATTTGATTGAGGTGGTGCAGAGTGCACATGGGCCATTATTTGAGCAAAATATGGAAACCGACAGTACCCACGAAGAGCGTGAGCAATTTTGCACATATATCCGACAGTTCACATGTGATGCGGCACACAGCGTTGACCCCCTGCCATATCGACGCTACTTCTCCACGCGAGAACTTGAGCGGCTGTGGTATCGGGTGCGCCGAAAATGGAATGTCGAGACCAATTCAACGTGGTATCCGATTAATGTGAATCTGCCAGAGCAACCAGCAAACATTCTCGCCTTTCAATCTGCCTGGTTTCGGCATAACGTTCCATTGCAAGCGCTGCAAAAACTCTTTTACAGAAAGGGTATAGAGTACGTC
>JACDGC010000143.1:5020-8090 GCA_013815535.1 Ktedonobacterales bacterium | reverse complement strand
GTTCAGGCGGGCACGGCCCATGCCCCGCGCCACGGGGGCGCGCACCGCGCCGACGACATCCCACGCGAATACGCGCTGTTGACTGAGGACGAGTTGGCGACGCGCATCGGTGTGGCGCGCCAGGCCCTGGGTGAGCGGCTCTTGATCTTGGGGCACCACTATCAGCGTGATGAGATCATTCGCTGGGCCGACATGCGTGGTGACTCGTTCAAACTGGCCCAATTCGCGGGGGAGCACCCCGAAGCGGACTACATCGTCTTTTGTGGCGTGCATTTCATGGCCGAAAGCGCCGACATCCTCAGTGGGCCGCATCAACAGGTGATTTTGCCCAACCCCGCCGCTGGCTGCTCCATGGCCGATATGGCTAACATCGCCGAGGTGGAGGAATGCTGGGAGCAACTCGACGCGGCGGGCACGCTGGCGACGGTGCCCAACCCAGACGATCCCGCGCACCCGCTGGCGGGCGTCATCCCCGTCACCTATATGAACTCCGCCGCCAATCTCAAGGCGTTTTGTGGCCGCAACGGTGGCATCGTCTGCACCTCTTCCAACGCCCGCAAGGTGCTGGATTGGGCCTTTGCCCGGGGCCAGCGGGTGCTGTTCTTCCCCGATGAACACCTGGGGCGCAACACGGCGCTGGATATGGGCATCCCGTCCGACGAGATTGTCGTGTGGAATCCGCAGCGCGACATGGGTGGTTTGGGGGATGAAGCAGACATCCTGACGAGCCGTGTGATACTCTGGAAGGGGTTCTGTTCTACCCACCAGCGCTTCGCTCCTGAGCAGGTGCAACGCGCACGGCAAGACTATCCTGGTGTGCAGGTGTTGGTGCACCCTGAGTGTCGTCACGAGGTCGTGGCCCTGGCAGACCGTGTGGGGTCGACCGAGTACATCATTCAACAAGTCGAAGCGGCACCAGCCGGGACGATCTGGGCCATCGGCACTGAGGTGAATCTGGTAAAGCGCCTGGCTGCGGAGCACCCAGAGCAAACGATCTTTTGTCTGGACCCCATCGTCTGCCCGTGTTCCACCATGTATCGCGTTCACCCTGCCTATCTCTGTTGGGTGCTCGAAGCGTTGGTGCGCGGCGAGGTCATCAATCAGGTGACCGTCGATGCCGAGACGGCCAAATGGGCACATGTAGCGCTGGATCGCATGCTGGCAAACAAAGCTTGACCATGCAAAGAGGCAGGTCAAGATCTTACGCAATAGATTGGATGGCTTGCCTACACCATGGGCAAAACGGATGTGTTGGCGCGGCTGCAAGGGGCAGTGGATGCTTTGGCTGCCACCTTACGCCGCATCGGACCCAACCAATGGAACCGTGCCATCACGCGCGGTGGACGTGACGCACACGATTTGCTGAATTATGCCATGAATCTGCTGGAGTTGTCTGGGAATGCCTATCTGCAGAGCTTGCAGGTCGGTGCGCCCGCAATGACCCCGAGCCAGATTGATGCGCTGGCACGATTGAATGCCGAGCGCCGCCGTGGACGGCTCATCGCCACAGACTTCGATGACTATCTCGCCTCGGCGCGTAGCTTGATCATCCTCATCGACATGGCCTCAGAAGACATCATGACTGGCACTGTGTGGGATATGAGTCGTGAGCAATGGTTTATGCGGCTGGCCGACACATTGGATGCCATCAATCACCTCTTGACCGCTTGGTTCGCGCAACAGCCACCCCCCTAGCAGGTCATCGCCATGCCAAGGCCGCACGTCTGCTCGCGATCTTTATTGTGCCTGATCGCTCTCACTCTCCGGTGTAGTTGCCATCGTCGTGGATGGTGGATCGCTGGCAGGGAAAGAATCATCCGATGCCGCGTCGATGGGATCGCTCTCGGGATCGATCTGAGATGGGCTGAGATCGCCGCCCTGGTGGGGTGGTAGGGAGGTTGGTGGCGGATTCTGAGTGTCCTTGGTTGGTTCGGTCATGGTCGTTTCGCTCCCATTGTATTCGTGCGGCGCGCACGCACCGCGCGACGGCCTTGTCGCATGGTAGATGCCATTTCGCAGTGGTCGCCCTGTGCTATCTTGTGAAGAGAGCAATCGACAAGGAGCATGGGACCATGGAGATGCGCCAATTGGGCAAATCAGGGCTGCGGGTGGCGCCGCTGTGCCTGGGGGGCAACGTCTTTGGTTGGACGATCGACGAGCCAACCTCATTCGCGGTGTTAGATGCCTATGTGGAAGGCGGCGGCAATTTCATCGACACAGCGGATGTCTATGCGCGCTGGGCACCGGGCAACAGTGGGGGCGAGTCTGAGGCCGTGCTGGGGCGCTGGCTGGCCGCACGCGCCAACCGGGCAGATGTCATCATTGCCACTAAGGTTGGCTCACCGATGAGTGACCGCCCCAATGATAGCGGCCTCTCGCGGGCACACATCATCGCGGGCGTCGAAGCCTCGTTGCGCCGCCTGGGGACGGACTACATCGACCTCTATCAGGCGCACCAAGACGACCCCACCACGCCCATCGAAGAATCGCTGGCGGCATTCGATGCCTTGGTGCGCGCGGGCAAAGTGCGCTACTTGGGGGCATCGAACTTCAGCGCGTGGCGGCTGATGCAGTCCTTGGGCGTTAGCGACCGCCGGGGCTACGCGCCCTATGTCAGCCTGCAACCAGCGTATAACTTGATGAACCGTGCCATCGAAAACGATATCGTCCCCATGTGCCAGCAAGAGGGCATCGGCATCATCCCCTATTCTTCCCTCGCCAGCGGCTTTTTGACGGGCAAATATCGCGCCGGGCAAGAACTGCCCACCAGCGCGCGTGCCGGGGGTGTGCAAGGGCGCTATATGAACGCACGCGGTGAGCGCGTGCTGGCCACGCTCGATCACCTGACGGAAGGCTATGGTGCCACCCTGGCGCAACTTGCGCTGGCCTGGCTGCTGGCGAAGCCCACCGTCACCGCGCCCATTGCCAGCGGCACCTCACCTGTTCAGGTGCGCGAACTGTTGGGCGCGCTGGCCGTGCAGCTCTCGGCTGCGGACGTGGCGGCGCTCGATGCCGCCAGCGAGGTGGGCTGAGCCACCCGCGCACGGCTGAATGACCGGGCGGTGACGAC
>JACDGC010000143.1:0-5010 GCA_013815535.1 Ktedonobacterales bacterium | reverse complement strand
GACGACGAGCAACAGCACGTTGCGCGCCGCCGCCGCCAGCAAAAAATGCATCACATCTGCGGGCGTATAGCCCGGCATGCTGTATGGATAGAGGGCGACTACCAAGCCATTGAGCGCGAAAACGACCAACCAGCCCAGCGACCAGCCTTCCGCTTCGGCCACCAACGGTGCCGCCCAGATGAGATATTGCGTGCTAAAGACCCGGTTTGTCAGCAGCACAACCCCCAACACCGCGACGAAAGCGCGAGGCAAAGTGAGCCCGCCGCGCCATTGCCACAGATAAGCTAACAAGCAGCCGACCACCAGCAGCGGCGTAGACCACCTCACCAACGCATCGGCCAGCGGACCCACCCAGTTCACGGAGCCATAACTATAGACTTGGCTGACCGGAACGCCGCGCCACTGCCCCACCCACGCGACGGTGGCGAGCAACGACTCGACTTGCACGGGGCGCTGGGTGGCATAGGTCAGGGGGCCAAGGGCCGCCGCCGCGTTGCGCCACGCCACCAGCGCAAACCCCGCGCCGATGACCAGCGGGGCAAGCGCCACAGATGGCCACAATTGCCGCACTCGGCGCGCGATTCCTGGCCACGCTCGATCGGCCTCACCCGTGTCTGTTTGCCACTGCGCGATCACCACGACAGGAATGAAGAGGACGGGATAGATCTTGGCGAGCGTCGCCAGCCCCAACAGCAGATAGGCCCAAGAATAGCGCTGCCGTTGTGCCGCCCATAGGGCACCCACCGCCAAGAGCGCGGGAAAGATATCATAGCGCATCGTCATGAATGCCTGCTCGCCGATGAAGAGATAGGCCATGCAGGCGAGGGCGCACGTGCGGGTGGACCAGCGCACAAAGCCCGCGTAGAGCGCCACATTCAGCAGCGCCATGCCCAGCGCGAACGCCGCGAACGCATCCCCAATGGGCAAGAGGGTGAAACTGAAAGGCACCAACGCCAGGACGGGATATTCGGCGGGAAACTGACTCAGGCGCGGCTGGCCCCGCCAAAAAGCCAGCGCGTCGCGGAAATAGAGCGTGATGTCGCCAATCCCTGATTGCCACACCACCACGCTCAGATAGGTCACCAGGGCGATGGCAGCGACCACCAGAGCATCGACAAGGTGCCACTGCCAGGGGGCTAGCTGCATGGCAGGAAGGCGCTTCGCCATCATCGGAATATCTGCTCCTCTGAGATATCGAGGCACTGCGCCGCAGTGACGCTCCCAGAGAAAGACGAACGAAACCCACAAATGGGCTAACACCCGCGCGGAGGTTGGCGTTTTTCGTCAGGCCCCCGCCGCCAGCGATAGGCTAGCGAACATGAGGTTGAGCGTTTTTAGTAACTGACCAGCGAATGGCTGTGCAGGCCCAAAACCGATGACGAGGTACTGTAAGCCGCTCTGTTGGGCTGAGCGCGCGAAACATCCCGCCATCTGGGCCTTGAAGGTGAAGGTGCCCACGATGGCCTGCCATTCGCCACTCTTGGCCTTGAGCGTGGTCGGGCTTCCTTGGGTCTGATACCCCGTGCCCCCAAAGTGGCTGATGAGCGCGCCCGCATCTCCATTGGTCAGTGGCGCTTTGCTGACGGCGACGATCATGCCTTCCGTGCCCCGTGGCGTGCCAAAGCGCGTCAGATCGACCGTCCCCCCGTTGAGCGGAATGGTGGCCATTTGCGTCACCCACTCGGTCGGATATTTTAGGGTAAATTGCCCCAAGGGATCGATGTAAAGCGTCGCTTTCGCTGGCACGGTCGTGGGCGTTGCCGTGGCAATGGCGGCAACCGTCGTGGCCTGGTGCGCGGCGAACACGATGGCTCCCCCACCCAGCATCCCCATCAGCAAGAGGGCCACGCTGACACCAATGATGAGGTTGCGGCGGCGAGACGACGGAGCGAGGGGCGCTGCCGATGGCTGCCCAGCAGCGGTGACAGCGGGCGGCGGCGTCAGATAGCTTCCACTTGGGATGGTAAACGGGCTGGCATGGGTGGCGGCCAGCCCAGGCAGATCCGGTGGCACGTCAGGGGTGACGGCATAGGGCACGCCACAATTCGGGCAGATGAGCGACGTTTCATCAGCCGTCACATTGACATAGCCACAGTTGGTGCAGGTTCGGGTCATCGACGATATCTCTCCATATAGGCTGATCGCATGTATCAGCAGCACGCGCCAGATGCCCGTCGCGTTTCATGGGCCGTCCACCCCGGTATGTCGGCAATCTCTGGAGCCGTCTAGTGCGCCGCATCCCTCACCACGTGGGGCCGCAAATGGGGAGTGTGCTCTTTGATATGATGGAGCAAGATGTGTTTGATCACCTGCTCGGCTGTCATCTCGCGGCCTTCGGCGGGCATCATGACGGCGGCGGTCGCCAGTTGGTCGTCACTGAAGCCACGAATCATGTCCTCGGCGCGGGCACCATTGTCGCGCAGTTCCGCCAAGACGCTCGCGCGGGTGAGGGGGGTGGCGTCTTCCGCCATGTGCGCGTTGCCCGCGTCGATCTGCGCGCGCGTGGTGGGCACCGCTTCCCCGGCAGCGGCATGGCGCACCCAACTGCCCGCCACGCGGTAAGACAACGCGACATGGTGCGCCACCATCAGCACCGACCAGCCTTCTTCGGGGACGATGTGTGTGAGTTGGGCATCGGTGGCATCAGTCAATAGCTGCATCAATTGCGCATTCGCCGCCGCGAATCGGTCGGCCAGGACGGTGGCACGTTCGCTCATACCAAGAACACCTTTCAGGGATGGGGGGCATCATCGCACAGCGGCACCCCCGCGCCTTGCAAGAACTGTTGGATGAACTGATCGGCGAGATCGTCAGGGGTCAGTTTGCCATCTGGCCGATACCAAAAGGCGGTGAAGTTCATCATGCTCAGCAAGAAGAGGGTCAACTGGCGTGGCGCGGTGTCGCGTCGCACGATGCCCGCCTCTTGGCAGGCACGGATGACCTCTTGCACGACGCCTTCATAGTAATCATGCAGTTCCATGATTGTGCTCTTATTCTCGTCGCTGAGTTCACGGTTGTCCAGTAGCGCGGTCGCGAATTTATCCTGGTCGTCCAACGCGGTGCATGTGTGAGCACGGATGAGGGTACGTAGGCGATCCCCTGGATCACTGATGGGCTCAATCGCTTTCTCGACGGCCAACTGAATGTGCATCAGCGCATCCATGCAAATGAGGTAGAGGAGTTCTTCTTTTTTTTCGATATGGTGATAGAGCGAGCCTTTTTGCAAGCCTAACTCTGTGGCAAGTTGTTGCGTGCTGGTGGCCGCATAGCCATGTTGACGAAAAAGTCGCGCAGCGACGCGCAAGAGCTTTTCGGCGGTTCTTTCCGGTTTGTCGCTGGTAACGTCCTTTTTTACCATCCTCCCCCGGTCCTTCACAAATATATCCATTTCCGAGCGCACGTCCTCTCTGCAAAGCGCGCTTTACGCTCCGCATTATCATATGTCATATTTGTCAAATGACAATGCCATAATATCCCGCTTTTATCCCTTGTCTTTCTGGTGTGTCAAGGGCGTTTGCATGGTCGCTGGCCGCATGGGATGCTTTGCGCCAAGTGCCGTTGCGCTTCCCTTGCAGGGGAGCGCTGATATTGTTTTATAGTGTAGCATAAGGAAGCGAAATTAGCAGGAGGACGAACATGCCAATGACCCGCACCTTTTTGGCCATTGAGGTGGATGCGCCAACGCGGACCTTCATGGCCGCGCGCGTGGCGACGTTGCGTTCCCTGTTGCCAAGCGTGCGTTTCGTCGCGGCAGACACTTGGCATCTGACGTTAGCCTTTTTGGGCGATCTTGACGAAGCCCAAGTGCAGGCGGCGTGCGCCTCGGCAGCGGCGGTGGCCCACGCGACGGCTCCCTTTGTTGTGCGGGTGGCAGGGTTGGGCACTTTTGGGGACGCCACCGCGCCACGCGTCATCTGGCTTGGCGTGGCAGGCATGCTGGCTGAGTTGCGCGCTTGCCAAGAGCGTGTCGGCACCGCGCTAGACCGCGCTGGTTTGGGGCACGACGGGCGCTTCAGTCCCCACTTGACGCTGGCTCGCCTGCGCCAGCCGCTGCCGCCAACCGAAGCGGCGGCCTTGCAGGAGGCACAGACGCAGGCAAGCGTTGGCCCAGACTTCACCGTCACCCACATCGCCGTCATGCGGAGCGACCTCACCCCCTCGGGCGCGCGCTACTCAGCACTGGCACGGGCACCGTTGGCAGGCGCGTGAGGGCGGAACAGACGAAGAAGGCCCTCTTATCTTCCAGGGAAGAAATCTTTCAGCGGCCCAGCGTCAACGATGCGCATCTGGTGATCTTGCATCAACTTGGCGATGACGGGGTCGCGCATGGCGGCGTCGATCAAGGCCTGCTTATCGCGTCCGGCGGGCAGAGAAGTTGCAGGCATGTGGCTTGCAGGCGCATAACTGGCGGAAGCGGGCGTGGCCATTGCCCCAGCGGAAGCCAGTGGCGCGGTGCTGCTCGCTGACGGGGGAGCGCTGGTGTTTGTGCCAGTGGCAGTCGTCTGCGTGCCATTCGTTGACCCAGGCCCCGCGTCTTTTTCCAGAATGAAACGCACTTGACAGGGTACATCCAGCACTTGCTGCAAGGCAAACTCGACATGGGGGCGATGTAAGGGTTGAGCTAGCTTATCCATGTGAAACGGATATTTGGCGGCGATGACGATCACGATGGGCGTGCCAGCCTCCACCGCCACGGGGAACGCGTCCGAAAGCAGGGCGGCGGTCGTGGCGCTTTTTTGCTTGCAGATTTTGCGGATCAGGTCCCACTGCTCCACGGCGTGTTGCAGGGTGGCCCCTGTGCCCTGCCCATGGCTGGCCCCCTGAGCGGCTGCGACTGGCGTCGCACTGGCGACTGGCATCGCTTCAGGTTCAGCGGCATATGGCACGGGGGCGGGGGACATCTCGGCTGCCCAGTGTTCGGCGGCGAGCACGGGTGGCGGCAAGGATTCTGGGTCACGTGTCATAGGGGGTGGGGCTACTTCCCGGATGCTCGAAACGAGAACAGGGCTC
>JACDGC010000142.1 GCA_013815535.1 Ktedonobacterales bacterium | reverse complement strand
GTGCACACGTGAAGGTTGGCATGTATCGTGAAGCGATCACGCACTATTCGGTGTTGCGCACCATCGAGGATAGTTATGGCTTGGCAGCCACCCACGATGCCGCCACTGCCGGAGCCATCACGGATGTGTGGCAATAGATGACGATAGCGCAGCGCTCATTGCCCGCACGAACCGCGACCACACCCAAATCACGCCCCACGGCATCTTGGCACACGGTCATCATTGATGCATCACAAATGGGGGCTTTCGTGAAGGTGACGCGATGAACAGCGGAACCTTGTTGCAACGCGGGCTGTGGTTAGAATATGTGACGCTGGGCTGGAACGTCATCGGCTTGGGCATTGTTCTATGGGCGGCAGTGCTGGCCCGTTCAGTCGCCCTCGCTGGCTTTGGCCTCGATTCACTCATCGAGATTTTTGCCTCGGTCGTCGTGATTTGGCAACTGCGCGGCGTCAACGCGCAACGCGAACGCATGGCGCTCCGGCGCATCGCGCTAGCGTTTGGGGGGTTGGTGGGGTATATCCTCATCCAACTCATCGTCACGCTGCTGACGCGCACCCACCCGCAGCCCTCGTTTGGGGGAGCCCTCTGGCTGACCTTGACGCTCGGGGTGATGCTGCTGCTCGCCACGGGCAAGCGGCTGACGGGGCAGCAATTGGGCAACGCGGTGCTCCAAACGGAAGCACGCGTCACACTGGTGGATGCCTACTTAGCTGGGGCCGTGTTGCTGGGCTTGCTGCTCAATGCGCGACTGGGGTGGTGGTGGGCCGATCCAGCGGCTAGCTTGGTCATTGTCTATTACGGAGCGCGAGAAGCCCGTCATGCCTGGCACGAAGCCGACCAGCTATAACCGTTCCTGTGCCCGTGCAAGCGCCATAGGCTCTTTAGAACATGCCCCAACTTGACAAAATCCACAGAGGGCATTACTATATCTGTATGACCAAACAGATTGAGCCAGAACGCCAGAAGCCCTGGACCCATCGCACGGACAATCGGGAACGGCTCATTGCCGCTGGCTATTCCATTTTGTCCGAAAAAGGCTACGAAGCAACCACCGTAAAAGAAGTCGCCCATGTGGCTGGCGTATCGCCGGGCCTCTTCCACTATTACTTCGCTTCGAAGGATGTCTTGCTGCTAGCGGTCCTTCATGAGGCGGGGCGGCGCTATGGGCAGATGATGCAGGATCTGCGGGCAGTCGTGCCCAGCGACGGCTTCCTTGAGGCCGCCATCGAGGCCCTGCGCGAGCGCGTCACGCAGGAACCTGGGTGGTATCGCCTGCGGTATGAACTCTTCGCGCTCGGTCTGCGCAATCCGACGTTCCTACCAGTCGTCGGCGAGATGTTGGCACACGTCCGCCAGATATTTACCCGGGCGTTCTTGGTCATTACTGATGGAGACGAAGCGCGAGCGCAAGCCTTGGCGGCATTGGCCATCGCTGCCTTCGATGGCTTAGCTTTGCAGCAACTGGCCCACCCCAAAGAAGATCTCACTGGGGCATATGCCCTGTTGCGTAGGGTGATCCTCGCTGGAAACCCACCAACCAGCTAATTTTTTTCGCCCGTTTACAGTGTACATCCATACAGGTCGGGGCGCTAAAATCCCCTCTTTGGCAATTCAGTGCGTGATTTGGTTGTACATCCATTTACATGAGGGGGATGGGGGGAAAAACCCCCTGGCGACACAGCTAGACTGGCCACACACTGCTTCGGGCAACAACGAAAGGAAAAATCGCATGGCGCTCATCAACAGCCTAGATTTCGTGAATGTGTTCTTCGCTGGTCTCCTCGCTGGCATAGAGTTCGTGATTCATTATGGTTTACAGACACCCACTCTGGTGCTTGATGAACACGCGCAGCTTCAACTTCGCCAAGCGCTCGTCCTCCGCTTGCGTGTGCTGGTGCCAGCCTTCTTTGTGCCAACAGCGTTGTCGGGAATCGCCGTGACGGTGCTCAATGGGAGTGCGCCGGGGGTGTGGTTCCGTTGCGCGGGTTTGGTCGCCATCTTCATCTGGGTGCTGATCCGGATCATTGGCACGGTTCCCATCAACAGTGCCACGCTCACGTGGCAAGCTGACGCTCCGCCAGCGAATTGGCAGGCGCTGGTCAATCACGCAGAAAGGTTTCATAGCGTTGGCGTGTGGGCAGCGGTGATAACATTTGCGGGCTTCTTAGGGGCATTGGCCCTCAAACTACACGCTGTATAGCACGCCACAAGAGGAAACGGCTCAACGAGATATACGCGGGCAATGAATGTGTGGGCGCATCCTGAAGTCAACGTGTCAAATGACTTACGACTCTTATGTCTCATTTGGGCCATACTGGTCTACGAAGACATGTATGCCCACCCCGATTTCGCCCGATGATGCATTTGCCCCACTGATGGGGCCGAGGGCACCCCAGCCTCGCAGAAACCCTCTCCCTGGCGGTAGTGTTTCATGCAGCGTGTGGCCCCAGCGCTACAAGTGAGAGTACTGCTCAGGCTCGCAAACAATTCCGTGCGGGAGATCGGCTTTTCTCTTGGTCATTGCATAAGAGAATGATGTGTTGGACATCTTTGGGGGTAGGATAGGAACTATCGCTCACAGGGGCAAACCACTTGCTGTGCAGATTCACCCGCAGACAACACGACGTTTTGGGGCCGCCCCACACGCGCAGATGCACCACATGACGATGCCCAGCAGTTATCCTAGGCGGAAGCTGGGGCGGGGCACGGACGCAGGACAACCAGCGGAATAGCACGCTTGGTGTGCTGCCGATATTGCGCATACGTGGGATTCATCCGCAAGGCAACCGCAGCCAGCCGCTCTTGCTCACCCCCAAGCGCTTCGTGTGCTTCAACCAACAGCACCCGCGAACCAACTTGGATCTGAGCCTGCGGATGTTTGCGCAAATTGCGCAACCAGAGCGGATCGGTTTCCGCTCCGTAATTCGATGCAATCAGCACGAACGTATTTCCATCGGGAAAATAGGCAATGGGCGTCTCTCGGCGTTTGCCCGTTTTCTGCCCAATCGTTGTAAGCAATAAGACCCGCGCCAAGCCAAGGCGATGGCCCAGCACACCCCTCGTCATGCGATAAAGGCGGCTATGCAGCGTCGCAAGAAGACGTTTGCTCTTGATGGCTGAACCTCACAACAGGTGCCATGATAAGGCTGAAGAGTGAGAAGAATACTCTTCCCTGAAATAGCCTAGCAGAGACAGAGTCTTTTCAGCAACAGCGGCCATCCAAAATCTTCAGCCAGCGGCGCGGGCGACGCTGACTCAGCGCGCTGGCATTGATCGGCCAAACGAGTCGCGGCACATTGCAGACCCATTCCAAATGGTAAAGGGCAGCCGTGCTGACGCAACGGCCTTGACGATGCCCTACCCAAGTGATATCATTAAGTTACTTACTAATTTAGTTGGTAAGGCATCCATGTGCGCTGCGACAGCATCACCAATCGTGTCGAGAAAGTCACCTTTATGGAACACCCCTTGGGCACATCAGCACCCACCATGACGGAGCGGCAATTGCTGCGCGCGTTCATGCATATGCAGCGTGCGGAATGGCATGAACGCACCGTCGCGGGCTGCACCCCCAGCGAGGTGCGCGTGCTGATGTGCATCCGGCACAGCGCCAACCCGCACATCTCATCGATCAATGTGTCGCAAATCAGCCGACAACTGCATGTCACTTCGCCCGCCATTACCCATTTCCTCAAAGGATTGGAAGCGCGGGGATTAGTGGAACGCCACGCCGATGTCTCTGATAAGCGCGCGGTCAACTTCCGACTGACCGCGCAAGGCGACGCGGTGGTGCACCAGGCAGCAGACATATTCATGGCATCCATTCGCGGTTTGATCGCTTTCATGGGCGAAGAGCAAAGCGCGCACCTCGCGGAACTGCTGTCCAAGGCTTTCTACTACTTCAGTGAACGCGCCGCGCTTGCTACCGATACTGCTTGGAACGGAGAAACAGAACAATGATTCGGCTATTGCGATCAATGGTTCGCGCCTATACCCCGCAGATGCTGCTGGTGCTGGGGTTGGTCTTTTTGCAGTCCCTGGCCGCCCTCTATCTGCCAACCTTGTTGGCGAACATCGTGGATAATGGCATCATCAAGGGTGACACGACCTATATCCTGCAAACGGGCGGTTTCATGTTGCTGGTGGCGGTGGGTGGCACGCTGGCCTCGATCATCGCCACCTTCTTTTCATCGCGCGTCGCGGTGGGCTTCGGCAGGATGATTCGGCGCAAGCTCTTCACCCATGTCGAAAACTTCTCGTTGCACGAATTCGACACTGTGGGCACCGCGTCACTGATCACTCGCACCACCAATGACACCAATCAGGTGCAGCAGGTGCTCGTCATCATCTTGCGCATGATGTTGAGCGCGCCCATGATGATCATCGGCGGCATCATCCTGGCGGTGCGGCAAGACGCCCCCCTGGCCTGGGTGTTGGTGGCGGTCATCCCCATCCTCATCACCGCCATTCTGGTGATCATGCGGCGGGCCATTCCCCTCTTCCAGATCATGCAGAAGAAGCTGGATAAACTGAACCTGATTCTGGATGAGGGCCTCACTGGCGTGCGCGTCATTCGCGCCTTCGACCGCGTCACGCACGAGAGCCAACGCTTCGCCACGGCGAATCAAGACCTCACCGACACCGCCATCCATGTCAATCGCATCGTGGCGGCGATGATGCCGATCATGATGTTGGTCTTGAACTTTTCGACCATCGCCATCATCTGGTTTGGCAGCATCCGCATCGATCAAGGTGCGATGCAATTGGGCGCGCTGATCGCCTTCTTGCAATATGCCATGTTGATTCTCTTCTCGCTGCTGATGGTGTCGATGCTCTTCATCATGCTGCCACGCGCTGCCGCCTCGGCCACGCGCATCAACGCCGTGTTGGATATCCAACCAGAGATCGCCGACGCCGCGACGGTCAATGATCACGACACCGAGCGCGGCTATGTCGAATTCAATCACGTCACCTTCAGCTATCCCGGCGCGGAAGAACCCGCCCTGGCGGATGTCTCGTTTAAAGCGATTCCTGGCAAAGTGACGGCCATCATCGGCGGCACCGGGTCGGGCAAATCAACGCTGGTCAACTTGATCCCACGCTTCTATGACATCGACGCTGGCAGCGTCTTGGTGGATGGCATCGACATCCGCGCGATGTCGCAGGAACACCTGCGCGCCAAAATCGGCTTCGTGCCACAAAAGACCATCCTCTTCTCGGGGGCGATCTCCGATAATCTGCGCTATGGCCACGCCATGGCCACAATGGATGAGATGCGCCAGGCCGCAGAGACAGCGCAGGCCACGGAGTTCATCGAAACGATGCCAGACGGGGTGGATGCCCTCATCGCTCAAGGTGGCACCAACCTCTCGGGCGGCCAAAAGCAGCGTCTTTCCATCGCGCGGGCGCTGGTCCGCAAGCCCGAGATCTATATCTTTGATGACAGCTTCTCGGCATTAGACTATAAGACCGACGCGAAATTGCGGGCCGCCCTCAAGCACGACACCACGGATGCCACCGTCTTCATCGTGGCCCAGCGTGTCAGCACCGTCATGGATGCTGACCAGATCATCGTGTTGGATGAAGGGCGCGTGGTGGGCATTGGCACGCATCGCGAATTGATGGCGACCAGCCAGGCATATCATGAGATCGTGGCCTCGCAGTTGGCCGAGGAGGAATTGGCATGAGCACACCCCGCACGACACAAGGCCCTGGTGGGCCAGGCCGCCCCGGTGGCCCGATGGGGCCAGGCGGCATGATGGGCGCGATGGGCATGCCCGTCCAAAAAGCCAAGGATTTTCGCGGCACCTTCTTCCGGTTGTTGCGCTACTTCCGCCCCCAGACGCTCCGGTTGGTGATCGTCTTCTTCGCGGCGATCCTTGGCACGGTTTTCAACATCGTTGGCCCAAAGATCATGGGGCAGGCGACCACCAAATTGCTGGAAGGCGTGGTGGCGAAACTCCGCCACATCCCTGGCGCGGCGATTGATTTCGCGGGCATCCAGCGCATTTTATTCATCTTGGCGGGGCTCTATCTGGTGAGCGCGGCCTTCAACTATATGCAGCAATACATGATGGCGGGCGTGGCACAGCGCACGGTCTATACCCTGCGCCAACAAGTGCAAGAAAAGCTCAACCGCCTGCCACTGCGTTTCTTTGATACACGCACCCATGGCGAGATCCTCAGCCGCGCTGTCAACGATATGGATAATATCAGCAGCACGTTGCAACAAAGCCTGACGCAGCTCATCACCTCGTTCGTGACGTTGGTGGGCATTGTGGTGTTGATGCTCACCATCAGCCCCTTGCTGACGCTGGTGGTGGTCATCACCCTGCCACTCAGCATCTTGGTGACGACCGTGATCGCCAAACGCTCACAGACGCAGTTCAAGAATCAGCAGCGCTACCTGGGGCAACTCAACGGTCATGTCGAAGAGATGTATACCGGCCACCGCATCGTCAAGGCATTTGGCCACGAACGCGCGTCCATCACCACCTTCAATACCTTGAATGACCAACTCTATGATGCTGGCTGGCGCGCCCAGTTCGTGTCGGGCATCATCATGCCGCTGATGACCTTCATCGGCAACATCGGCTATGTCTTCGTCAGCGTCATCGGCGGCATCTTGGTGACGCAAGGCGCGATCGCCATCGGCGACGTGCAAGCGTTCATCCAATATGCCAGCCAATTCACCCAGCCGATCACCATGCTGGCGAACATCACCAACATCATTCAGTCAACCATCGCCTCTGCCGAACGCATCTTCGAGCTGCTGGATGAGCCAGAAGAAATCGCCGAAGCAACCACCGCCATCAGCATCGCCCAGCCGCGCGGGATGGTGCAGTTCCAGCACGTCAACTTCCGCTACAAAGACGATGTGCCCTTGATCGAAGACATGAACATCGACGTACATTCTGGTCAGACCATCGCCATCGTGGGGCCAACGGGCGCGGGCAAGACCACCCTCGTCAATCTGCTGATGCGTTTCTATGAACTGAACAGCGGCCAAATTCTGATCGATGGCATCGACATCACCGCGATGCAGCGTGGGGCATTGCGCCGCATGTTTGGCATGGTGCTGCAAGATACCTGGCTCTTCAATGGCACCATTCGCGACAACATCGCCTATGGGCGCGAAGATGCCAGCGAAGAAGCGATCATCCAGGCCGCCAAAGCGGCACGAGCTGATCATTTCATCCGCACGCTGCCACAGAGTTACGACACCATCCTAAACGAAGATGCCAGCAACATCTCGCAGGGCCAGAAACAACTCTTGACCATCGCCCGCGCCATCCTGGCGGACCCGGCCATCCTCATTCTGGATGAAGCGACCAGCAGCGTGGATACACGCACCGAGGTGCTCATCCAAAAAGCGATGAGCGATCTGATGCAGGGCCGCACCAACTTCGTCATCGCCCACCGCCTCTCGACCATCCGCGATGCCGATTTGATCCTGGTGATGAATCACGGCAGCATCATCGAGCAGGGCACCCATGAAGCGCTGTTGGCCCAGAACGGCTTCTACGCCGACCTGTATAACAGCCAGTTTACCGCGAAACCGATCCCAGTCGAAGCCGTGTAGCACACACGTGCTCACCCATCCCCAGCGGGATTGGCAATAATGCGGGGCCAATTCCGCTTTTGAATGATCCTTCATCGACTTGTATGCGCCGCCAAACCCACCAATTGCGCGAATGGTCAGCCAATCTACGCAACGAATGGGTGGCTAGGGCCAATCCCATTTGGGGAGAATATCCCTAGCCACCCACGGACGAAGCACGCGCATTCAACCGGTGCGCCTGTGCAAGTGTGACGCAGGACCAGCCAACCAGCGCCACACCACAACACTGGCATATCCCCCAAACGCGACCAGACTGATGCACACACTGATGGGATAACCAGAATAGAAGCCGATGGTGATGCCCACCCAGGTGACGGCCACCGCGCTGGCGCTGGCCAGTGCCAGCGCGTGATAGGGGCGCGGCGTCACCGCCTGGGCAGCGGCGGCGGGCAACAGCAGCAGCGCGAACACCAACAGCGCGCCCACCGCCAGCGTCGCCACACTCACCGTCACGGCGAGCAACACCATGA
>JACDGC010000141.1 GCA_013815535.1 Ktedonobacterales bacterium | reverse complement strand
CCACCAAACTGGATCAACCACATCTCCCCGGCACATGCGCAATCGCTCCCCCACGGGATCACAGTATGGAGATGGTGGCGAAGCTTTTGTGCTTGCTCCGCCCATCCGCAACTGGTTGTCGCCGTCAGTACTCGTGTCTGCGCCGTTACGCGACCCGTCCCTGGATGGCCCATGCACGGGCTGCTAAGTGGAGCGAGCCGTCGGCCCGCAGCGGTAGCGCGGCATGCAGCGTTTCACGTAAGTGGATACGCATGGTTTCTGGCAACGCCTGGTAGTACTCCGGTGCGGTCCCTTGTCCCCCCAGAAAGGGCGTCCAAAAATCCGCGAAATCGGCAAACACCATGGGGAGGTGGATGCTGGTGGTCTGAATGTCCACCAGGCCCGCCTCCTGCCATAGGTGGGTTAATACAGAGGGCTGCCACTGATCGAATTGGTGCCGTTCCTCTTCAACCTGCGGGTCGGGCTGGAGCTGGGCCACGGCCGCCCAGAACACTTGATTGAGCGGCATGCCGTCCACGTAATCCCATACATAGGCGGCCACGGTCCCTTGCGAGCGCACCACACGCCGCCATTCCCGCACCGCCTGGTCGGGATGGGGGACGAAATTCACGAGCAATCCGGCCACGACGACATCCCAACTCGCATCAGCCACGGGCAGGTGCTCCGCCTCCCCCACGACCCAAGCGACTCGTGGGTCCGTAATGTGGTGCTGGGCAAACGCTAGATACGCCGCCGAGCGGTCGATGCCCATCACCCGCGTGGGCTCCTGAGCATCGAGCAAGGCACGAATGACGACGCCTGTCCCCGAGCCCACATCAACCCAGGTGGCGTGCTTGGGAACGGCTAACCATGGCAAAAACTGTGCCGCTACGGCGTGACTCCAGCGCCCCATATAGGGATCATACGCTTCCCCATTTGTCCATCGCTGCATGCGTTCCTCCTTGAGCAGTCTTGGTCACTGCTCTCGGTCATTGTAATGCACCTCTCCGCGCTCCTACCAATCCTCAGTTGCGCAGGCTCCTATGACTCGACCTAATTCCAAAAATGACAGTGGATGTGGCGCTCACTCGTCGTCTGCGACTCGTCCCCTGCGCAGGAGGAATTCGAGCCCCAGCTCGGTGTCGCTCTTTGCCAGGATCGCTTCGATGGTGGTGGCGTTGAGGTGCTCGCCGAGGGTGAGCACCGTGGTGAGCGTGTCGCGTAAGCGGGCGAGTTGTCCGGTGAGGTACGTGACCTCGACGCGCTGCGCGCTGGTGAGGGATTCCGCCTGCCAGCGCTGGAGCACGTGTCTCGTATAACCAGAGGTCATCGTGCTGCGTCGTATACACGCTGATGACCCGCGCGACAGTGGCATCGTCAAGGGAGCCAGGTCGTGCCTGACGGAGCATGGTCAGGTTCTCGGTCGCGGATTCCAGCATCCCATCCAGGGCAGAGGTGATCATGGGTAACTGGCTGATAGGCTGCCATTGCGGCTGTGGTTTGGTCATGGTCACTGACTCCTTCTGCGCGCGAAACCTTTAATCTCGTCAAAGATGGCCTCGGCTCGGTCGCCTTTCATCTTCATCTAGTGGTCAGATCGCTTTGCCTTTCGACGTCTCGAACGTACCCATCTCTGAAGGAATGGCAGCGAAATGAGCGAAATCGCTCTGCTCTGACCACGAATTCCTTCTTTTATCGATGCAGCGAGATCGCCTTTTAAACTGCTTCTTTGGTGTCGATCTGGCATATGGTCAATCGTGGGTAAGATGCTGCGAAGCTCTCGCAGCACATCATGTTCAGCGTGTTCGCGAAAGTAGGAACATTCATGCCAATGAATCCGCCATTGGTGACATTCACCAATTTTGGGCGAGTCAATGCCACCACCCGCGAAGCAGCACGACAGACCCACAATGCCACTGCGGGAGATCCGCAAGGGGTCGCAGGGGCACAGGCACTCGGCGATTTTAGCCATTTAGTCTTTGTGCCTGCGGCAGGGTGGAATGGGGAGTTGATGTTCATCGATCAATGGGTGAGCGCAGAGGGACTACAGCAGTTCTTTGCTGATCCACAAGTGCAAGCAGGTGCCACTACCCTGTTTTCCGCTTATGAGCCAGTGGTGTGGCAATCTGCGGAAGAGTTTAATGCCTATCACCTCAATGCTCCACTCGGCGCAAAAGAGCGTTATGTCAGTGTCCTTCGTGGGACCGCAACCTCCATAGAGGAAGCACGCACGGCGATGAACGCGATCTGGCAACCGCGCATGCTCGCTGCCCATCGTAATGGACTCCAAAGCCATGAGATGTTTGTCCGGTTGGCAGCGCCGGGTTCCGCTGAAGCACGAGAAGTCATGGGTATTGACGTATGGACCGACCTAGAAGGGATGAGTACGGTGTATGGTGAGCCGACCTTCATGCCCGCTTTTGAGGCTGTGTTGACCGGCATCACCACATGGGTCTTGCAACGACCTGAAGGGGATTGGATTGAGTGGTAGCGTATCCCGAACCAAGTGACAACTGGAAAATTCGCCCGATAGTCCATATGACGGTGGAACTCGCGTCAGCATAGTCGTCGAGAAGGGGGAATTTTGATAAGAGAGTCGATTCCCCCCTCTGAGAGACGGTGTTTGCTTGATGGGAAATCTGAGAACTGCAACCAACGTATTCCAATGAACAACAGAAAATTCAATCAAAGGAGACCCCATATGAGTTACGATTTCACGGTCGCGGATGTCATCCCTGCTTTGCCTAAACGCATCTATACGGCATGGCTTGATAGCGCCGAACATAGCGCGATGACCGGTGGTTCGGCGCTGATGGCAAGTGAAGTAGGCGGCCAATTTACTGCATGGGATGGATATATCGCCGGGGTCAACCTTGAGTTAGAGCCATTTCGGCGCATAGTGCAATCATGGCGCACCACCGATTATTCGGCGAATGATGGTGATTCACAGATTGAGGTGCTCTTTGAGGGCACCCCTGACAGCATGGGTACATGGGTGATCATTCACCATACGCAGGTACCTGAAGAGCAGACGAGCTATCAAGAGGTGGGATGGCAAGAGAACTATTTTGATCCCATGAAAGACTACTTTAGCCATCACCGCTAGTGGTCAGACGAGAGCGATTTCGCTCATTTCGCTGCCATTCCTTCAGAGAAGGGTACGTTCGAGACGTCGAAAAGCAAAGTGATCTGACCACTAGTCGAAGCATTACCGCAGGTGATGGCCCCCTTCGATCCTGAAATGATGGACCATGTCCATGCCCGGCTCCGTGACCACGGGATCGCTCTCCATATCAACACCGCCGTCACCGGGTTCACTCATGACCTGGCGGGACATCTTAGCGTCGCGACTGCAACGGGCATCAGTCTCACCGGCGATCTCGTCATCCTGGCCATTGGCGTTCGGCCCGAGATCGCGCTGGCGCAGGCCGCTGACCTGGCGATTGGCGCGCGCAAGGGTATTCGCGTGGACCAGCAGATGCGTACCAGTGACCCCCATATCTGGGCGGTGGGGGATGCGGTCGAGGTGCATGATGACACCACCGCGGAATGGACGCTCCTGCCGCTGGCGGGTCCTGCCAACCGCCAGGGTCGCCTGGCCGCCGATGCCATCTTCGGGCGAACCACCACGTTCCGCAGCGTGCAGGGCACGGCGGTCTGTGGCGTATTGGGGCTGACGCTCGCGGCCACCGGAGCCGACGAAAAGACGCTCCAGCGGACGCAACTGACCTATGACAAAGTGTATCTGCATCCGACGCAGCATGTCGGCTATTATCCCGGTGCCCAGACGCTGCACCTGAAACTCCTCTTCGATCCCGCCGATGCGCGCATCCTCGGCGCGCAGGCCGTCGGCGAAGCGGGCGTGGTGCGCCGCATCGATGTCATCGCCATGGCCCAGCAATTGGGGGGCACAGTCTATGATCTGGAGGAAGCGGAACTTTGCTATGCCCCCCAGTATGGGGCCGCCAAAGATCCCGTCAACATGGCCGGGATGATCGCGGCGAATGCGCTGCGGGGTGATGCGCCGCTCGTGCAATGGGAAGCGGTGAACCAACTGCACACGGCGCTCCTGCTGGATGTGCGAGAACCACACGAATTCGCCGAAGGCCACCCGCAGGGGGCCATCAATATTCCCTTGGGACAGATCCGTGAGCAATTAGCGGAATTGGACCCGTTGCGTCCCCTCTGGGTCTACTGCTGGGTGGGTCAACGGGCGCACTATGCCACCCGATTGCTGCGGTTACATCGGTTCGCTGCATGGAACCTGAGTGGCGGCATCTTGACCGCGCTCGCTGAGCATGTTGTGTTGGTGTGATCGCGCCACCTTCCGCGCTGCTCTTCCTCTGCTGCCATCCCGTGCTGTCGCCCCCGTCGCAACTCGCGCTCACCCTACGCTCCGTTGGCGGCCTGACGACTGCGGAGATCGCCGCTGCCTTTCTGGTACCCACAGCGACGATGGCGCAGCGCATCAGTCGGGCGAAGCAGCGCATTAAGAACGCCGGGGCCCGGTTCGACCTGCCGCCCGAGCCTGCCGAGCGACTCGGCGTGGTGCTGCACGTGCTCTACCTCATCTTCAACGAAGGGTACACCACCAGTTCCGGGCCGCTGCTGCACCATGCGGATCTCACAGCCGAGGCGACTCGGCTCACTCGTCTCCTGCATCACGTGCTGCCAGATGATGGTGAAGTGGCGGGGCTGCTCGCACTGATGCTGCTGACCGACGCCCGCCGGGCGGCCAGGACAGATGCCGCTGGCACACTGGTACCCCTGCCGAACAACGCCGGGAGCGCTGGGACGCCGCTGCGATCGCCGAGGGGGTGGCGCTGATCACCCACACGCTCGGGACCGTGCCGGTTGGCCCGTACCAACTCCAGGCAGCGATCGCCGCCGTTCATGACGAGGCCCCGACGGCCGAGGATACCGACTGGCCTCAGATCCTGGCGCTGTACGCGGTGCTCGACCAGGTGGCACCGGGACCGATGGTCACCCTCAGCCGCGCGGTCGCCCTGGCTATGGTGCATGGTCCGAGGATTGGGCTGGCCCTGCTGGGCACGCTTGACGCCGACGACCGGATGGCGCACACCCATCGCCTCGCAGCGGTGCGTGCCCACCTGCTCGAGCAAACTGGCGATAGCGTTGCTGCCCACGCCGCTTACCTGCGGGCGGCGGCGCTGTCGCGGGCGTGCTCGAACAACGCTACCTGATGATTCGTGCGGCCCAGTTGCACTACCCCACCTCGCCAACCGACCACAAAGGATGACCCCCAGCCAGGGCGGGGCGCGACGACGAACCAATGCGTAGGCGCGCGAGTGCTCGCCTCATCTCGCCTTGATCGCGCGTTCCGGGGATGCGCTGATTTACGTCGCCCGCTGCACCCACTGGGCGATAGCCTGGCGGCGGGGCGACCCCGTTTGCATCACATGCGTCACGCGCGGACGGAGCCATTGATCGACGCCCCACCAGCGCCCAGTGGCCGCCACCCAGGCGACAGCGTTAATCAACACCAGCATACCATAGGTCCAGTACCATTCCCCCGGCGCGATGGCTAACCCCAGGTAGAGTTGCGTCGCCCACACCGTGCCAACGAGCCCACCAAGTCGCGTGAACACCCCCAGAATCAGGCTGATGGCGAGCGCCATTTCCGTGAAATAGGTGAGGTAGGAGACCAGGGTGAAATGCGGCAGGATGACCTGGCTGATGAAGCCCCGATACGGAGCGAAGCCTGCGTATTTGCTCTCGGTGACGATGTAGCCATGCAAGGCATGGGCGCCTGCCATCGTCCAGGGCACTTTCCAACTCAGCTGGGTGTACCAGAGATAGCCGGTCAGGATGCGGATGACGGCCAGACCCGTCCCGCTCAGCCCCGCCGCCCGCGCGGTGGTGGTGAGCGCAGCTCCCAGGTTTTGGAGCGAGAGAGGGGGAAGCGACATCGATCGTGTGCTCATGGGTACTCGCTTTCTGCGGCCTGCGCCGCGTGCCAGATCCGGGTCGTTTCGGCGATGATCGCCAACATGGCGAGGCTGCCGTTCGCCTGCCCTTTCTCGAATTCGGCGTCGCCCTGGCCCAGTTGGTTCGTGATATGGGCGAAACAGATGATGGCGCGGTGCTGCACCATCGCCAGGGCATAGAGGGCGGCGGCTTCCATCTCCACCGCAGCAATGCCCAGGGCGTGCGCCTGGGTGATGAGGGGGGCGGTCTCGCGAAAGGGGGCATCCGTCGTCCAACTCCGCCCGAAGCGCAGCGGGTGCTGCGCCTGCCGCCATTCCGCGCGCAATGCGGCACGGAGTGCGGGGGAGATGGCGCTAAAGGCAGCGGGGGGCAGATAGTGATAGCTCGTGCCCTCGTCGCGCAGCGCCTCCTCGATGAGGACGAAATAGGGGGGATCGGCCAGCGGCACGATCTGTCCAGCAGAAGTGATACTGATCAGCAGCTCGCACCCCGAGGCGAAGAGTTCCTCAGCGACCATCACTGCGAAAGGGGCCCCCACCACCCGCCCGACAATACCATAGGGGTGTCCCGCATGGGCGAAGCGATCCAGGGTGGTGTGATAGCACGCCCAGGTGGCATCCGGGATAGATTGCCCAGTCTGGCGTAGGTACTCGACCAGATCGCCATCGGGATCGAAGAGGCAGATGGGCGGCACCATGGCGCTGGGGAGGTGCTTCTGGGCGCGCGCCCCTGCGAGCAGATGCGCCACGGTAAAGACCGAAGGTGCGGCATAATCACGGGGAGCCAGCAAAGGGGGAGGGGGTTCGTCAGCCATACATGACCTTTCCTGAGGAGAATACCCTGTCTTAGAGTGTACCAGCGATAGCTCACGAAAGTCTTACCAGGACGACACGTTCCCGCCGGGTCGGTGACTGAGGCCATGCGGGCCAGCACAGATGCGCGCTGGGCCGAGAATTCAAGAGCGGCCTGTCTGGTGATTGGTGGCGGTGCGATCTGGCACAATCACCGTCGACCCTCCCGTAAGATGGCTTGCTCATGATGTCAGGAAAACAGATCCCCACCACCTGAGAAGATGACCAGGAAATTGGGGAGCGAACCACCCCATCCATTCACCCTCATTTCCGGCGTCCTGATGCGGCAAACGCCCCAAAAGCCCAGCCGTCAGCGCATTGCCAGCAACAGGTCTCTCGCGCTGCCCGTTTTCCCCCGCCGGGGCGGATAGACGAGAGAGGAGACGAATAGTCCATGTCCACCCAAATTGGGTCACTCGTCGCCGTGCAGCCGCACGCGCCTCCCGTACGCTGGCGATGACGGCTCCGGCTCCTGTTGCCGATCGCTGGCCCTGCCAGCCAAACTGTGAGGTTCATTGATGCCCACTCCCGCCCCCACGCCCCATCCGTGGGATGATGCCATTACGACCTGGGCCACCGCGCGTCTGCCGCAGCAACTGCCCGGCGCATCCGCGCGCACCCTGCGCCGCTATGTCACGGCCGTCCGCCGCTTGGCGCAACTCAAACCCTTGCGCCAACCGCTCACGAAACTTCAGGAAGCGGATCTCCTCGCCGCCGGCGACCTTATTCGCGCGACACCCCACGCCAGGATGCACGCCGATCTGCGCGCCCTGCGCCTCTTCCTCCTTGATGCGCTGGACCGGGGACTGTTTGGCCGCCGCTGGCTGCACCTCCTCACCGCCGAGGCCATTGTCGCCGCGCTGCACAGTCAGTACCTGCCCCCCGCGCCCGTCGCGGGGACCACGGCCCAACGCCAGCGCAATGCCCTGCTCATCACCCGCGCCACCATCTGTGCCCTACAAACCAACGACCTCTTCACCAAAGATGGGCGCGCTTACCTGCGGGTGCCGCTGCTCCGTCCGATCGCGCTGCGGGAGCCAGATGCCGCCCTCCTGCTGGCGTATACCGGTCCCCTGGCGAACCTGCCGCCCAACGAACCACTCTTCACCACTGCGCAACAGAGCGGCCTCGAGTCACGCATCCGGCCCGCCCTCATCGGACGGAGCCTGCATGTCGCGCTGACCGCTGCGAATGTCGCCAACGCCGGTCGCCTCCCCGCCGAAAGATACCCGCTCATCCCGCCGCTGACCGATGCACAGGTCCGCAAGGAGGTGGCGCGGCGCAGCCCCACGCGGCCTCGTTGACCGCGCAAAGAAGCGGCTCGATGGGTGGTGT
>JACDGC010000140.1 GCA_013815535.1 Ktedonobacterales bacterium | reverse complement strand
CGGGAGGGAGGCGTATTGCGCCTCTTGTGTGGCGGGGGTGGGCGTGCTGGCGGCGGTGGCATTGGCCAGCCCCCCACTGAGATCAGCCCCCACGGTGAAAGCAGCGGCATCCAGCGTGTGCTGGTTTTGCGACGCGACAAAGACCAACGTGAAGATGGTGAAAGCCGTGGAAAGTGCCAGCAGCAGCGTCGTGCGGAGTGACTGGCGCGGGGCGCGCGCCATCTGTGCCAGCGCCAACATCGGTTCCGCGCGGCGCCCACGACCCGCCAGCCAGGCGGCACCATTCAAAGCCAGCGGAAAAAAGCGCAAGAACAGCAGTGCCGCCGCGATGAGCAAGAAGAAGGGGGCGATGAGCGAGAGCACCGAGAGGTACGTTTGCACGTTGGGCGAGAGGCGGCTGACCCCCACCACATAGCTGATATATCCGGTGACGCCGATGATGCCAAAAATCACGTCCAGGTTGAGACGCTGCCACAATGGTCGCCGCGTGGTGCGGGCGGATTCGCGGCGCAGCGCCAGCACATCCAGCCCCATCGCACGGTTGATGGAGATGAGCATGGCTACGCAAGCGCCCACCACCGCCGCCAAGATGAAGTAGCGGATGCCCCAAATCGTTGCCAGGGGATCGCTCAGCACGTTCAGCGCGCTCTGGTCGCCCGCTGCCAGGCTGCGTGCTGCCACGGCCTGCACCCCCAGGATCGCCAGTGGTGGCCCCACGATGCCCGCCAGCACGGCCAGCCCGCCTGTCTGCGTCGCCAGGGCACCAAAGATCTGGCGGCGGCTGGCTCCTCGGCTCCGCAGCACGGCGATGGCCTCGGTCTGGCGCTCCACCACCACATCGGCCATCAGGCTGACGAAGAAGATCACCAGGGCCAACACCTGCAACAGTAACAGGGTGATGGGCACCTGCAAGGCAAAGATGCGCCTTTGAAAGTTGACCAAATCACTGAGGCCCGAATTGAATTCAGCGAATTGCACCCCCGTGATGCTGCTCAGGCTATTATCCGCTTCGATCTGGATGGCATTGAAGCTGTTGATGATGTCGCCCAGGTTATTGCCGGTGAGATGCGAATAATCCAGCGTGTAGTCCCATTGCAGCGTTGACGTATCGTAGGGGGTGGCCGCAGGGATGTTTTGCAATTGCTCAGTATTGGCCATCACCGTCTCGGCGGCGGCCAGCGCGGTATAGGCTGTGCCGGTGCCATTGGGACCACCCGCTGGCCGCGCCGCGAAATCCGCGCCATGCCAAAAAGCAAAACTATGGTCGCTCTGGCGGAAGGTACCCACGATGCGCGCTGTGAGCGCCTTTGCGGCTGGCGTGCCTTTGGGGGACGGATACGCCAGGCTATCCCCCACACCGATGTGCAACAGTTGCGCGCTATCCGTGTCCACCATGATTTCCAACGTGGTGCTTTGGGTGGTGGGCAGCCGCCCCGCCGTGAGCGTCAGATGCGCCTTTGCGGCATCGGGATTCACCCCCAGCAGGGTCAGCGTGTCATCGGTGCTCGGGGCGTGGCCCGCCACCATTCCCAGTGGCAACGGATTCGTCGTCACCGAAAATTGCGAGCTTCCCACGAGGTAGGCCCCCAAGTCGCGTTGCATCAGCGGCGCGAGCACGCTCTGCACGCGTTGCCGAATCGCGGGCGAAAGGACGGTGGTGTGGACAGACACATCGACATTCGTGCCTTCTGGATCACTGGCCAGGGCGCCACGCAGCCCGGCGCTGACGGCGACCTGCGAAAACAGCGGCACGGCTGACACCAGCACCACCGCCGCCAACATACCCAGCCCCGCCGTCAAGAGCAGCCGCCACGTCTGGCCCAATCGCCACCCCGCCAATGTCAATGCTGGGGGAATGATCGACCGCCGAGTGCGTGGGGGAGAGGTGCGAGCCATGCGAACAGTGCTCCTTCAGGGGAATATCTCAAAGCCGCACTGGCGGCGTATATGTCATGCGTCGGCGCGCACGGTGGCGCTGGCCCAACCATTCTAGCATGGTCGGCGAGGGCTGCCAATGTCTAACCAATTTGGTCTGGCCACATAAGGTCACAATGCCGCTTCTTTTGACTTCTCCATTTGTTTGATGGGGGCATGGAGTATGTTTAAGGAATCACATGGGTAACATCATATATGATGACACGACAATGGAGCGCGCTAGCAACAAACCAGCGCGCTCCATTGCAGCGTTGCCGCCGCTAGATGTTGAGGTTGACGGCGGCGACGGTGGGATAGTCTTGCCCAGAACTGGTGCCACCTGCCGAGGCGCTGCTGGCATCGCTATAGCGATAGGGCGCGAAGTAGAGCGTGAAGTTGCCTTGCACGGGCACCACGAAGGCCAGCCGTGCAGTGACGGTCTTGGTGGGGGCGATGCCATTCGCAGCGATATCAAGCCAAGCGCGTTGCGAGCACATGGTGTGGGGATCGTTCGAACACGTTTCGAGCGCGCCCGTGGTGGGGGGCCACACACGCTTTTGGGCATCTACCAGACGGATGTTCGAGAGCGGGCTCAGATACTCGATGCACTCCGATGGCTTGTGGTTCGCGCACCCTTGCGCAGTGACACTGGCATTGCGCATTTTCAGCGTGACGACCAGGTAGCGCTCATTGGCATCCAGGGTCTGGGTATCGGTGTTCAGGTTAGCGGGGGCCATGGTAAATTGCGCTGAAGCCACCGTGAAATTGGTGTTGACCGTAGT
Organism: Ktedonobacterales bacterium; assembly: GCA_013815535.1. Lineage (GTDB taxonomy): Bacteria > Chloroflexota > Ktedonobacteria > Ktedonobacterales > JACDGC01 > JACDGC01. The sequence continues at coordinate 5,432 of JACDGC010000140.1, read as the reverse complement.
GAAACTATCATACACCGTCAGCGTTTGGCCGATGACCCCGGTGGTAACGTCAGATGCCGTGGTGCTGAAGTTGAACGTGCCCTCAGCGAATTGCGGCGAACCGGAGTTCATGCCAGAGGGGTCCATCTGTTGCGCTGCGCCGCATGCCGTCAAGAGCAGGCCCAAAAGGCCGATGAGCGCAAATGAAGAAAAGGGAGCATGGAAACGGGGGTGACGGTTTGTGAGCATGATTCCTTCCCCGGTCTGTGAAATGTGCGTGTGGCACCCCAACGTCAGGTGGGGGCGTCACAGCGTGAAAGATAATGTCGCTTTCGTCAAAAAGCGGCATCAGCCCACCAGGGGCGGGGTGTACTCGGGAGGATGCGAACCTCAGGACTTGGTGCGGCACTGCGGCTGGCACCAACGAGCACAATCATGCAAGACCGCTTTAAACCTTGCATGGAATGGTCCAAGTATACACAGTTCGCGCGGCAAAATGCAAGCGATTTGCGCGGCGTTGGCGTCGAAATTGGGGCTGAAATCTTGTGGTGAAAAAAAATTAACCTTGTAAGCGCTCGGTTACTCTCCCAAAAAGCATCCCCCCAAAACCATCCTTTCGTGGATTTACACGGCGTTATATAGACGCACGCTATATGGTCAATTGTGCTATCCTGTTGAACACAGAGGTTTCGCCACTTCCTGGGAGGCTCCGGCAATGGATACGACAGCATATCTTCAGCGCATCGGCTACCAGGGGGCAGTGGCACCAGATGGGCATACATTGCGGGCATTGCAGTTAGCACATCTCCTCACTGTGCCCTTCGAGAATCTGGATATTGGCTGGGGACGCGAGATCGTGCTGGATGAAGGCCGCATCCTTCAGAAGATCGTAGACGAACGCCGTGGTGGGTTCTGTTATGAGGTGAATGGTGCCTTCGCGGCATTGCTCCGTTCCGTGGGTTTTCCTGTTGACCTGCTCAGTGCTGGCGTCGCGCGGAAATCGGGCGGATTCGGCCCTGACTATGATCACCTGGTGTTACGCATCGATCTTGCTGAACCCTGGCTCGTTGACGTCGGATTCGGCGATAGTTTTCGTGAGCCGCTCCGTCTCATCCCTGATCTCGTGCAAGAACAAGCGTTTGGTGGCTATCGCTTCAAGTGCACAGGGGAAACATGGACGCTGTGGCAACGCGAGCAGCAGGAATGGAAACCGCAATATCGCTTCACACTCCAACCCCGCACGTTCGATGATTTTGCGGCCATGTGTGTCTTTCAACAAACCGCCCCTGAGTCCAGTTTTACCCAGCGGCGCATCTGCACCATTGCCACGCCGTCTGGCCGCATCACTCTTGCCGATCGGCGGCTCATCATCACCGCAGATGGTCAGCGTGATGAAAGCGAGTTATCCGATGAGGCGGCGTTTGGTGCTGCGCTACAGCGCTATTTCGGCATCATTCCCCCCAATAACTAGTGCCGGTTCGTCATATCCTGTTTGCCAGCCAGGCGACCTCTATCAGATCGATCTGGCAATGGCGCTCTGCAGTTGGGATAAGGAGGGGGGTATGGCAGGAGTAGCGGGGAGGTCAGTCGGCAACCTGATTACTTACAAGCATCGGAGTGGTGATCCCTAACTAGTTTTTGAACTAGTCAGGGATCACCGCGAAGGCGCAGAAGGGGTCACTTTCCACCACGGCGGAACGCCGCAGCATAATGGCTAATCAGGTTGCTGTTGACTGAACACCCCTAGTATACCCGATGAGAAGCGCCAAAACAAGGAGCTTTTCAGTTGATTTTGACGGCGGTGCCCGTCATGATAAAGGTACCACTGTTTCCGGCCCCTACGACTTTGACATCAACGATACCATTTGCCCCAAATTGCTGTGCTTGCTGGGTGATTTGAGAGACGAGGTTTTGGGTGTTGCCCCCACCAATGGAATTGAGCGTGGCCTGGGCAAATACCATGCCCACAACGGTGAAGGTTTGTCCGGGTAAGTCGGGCAAAGTTGAGAGAATCATGGTGCATACTCCTTTGGTTGCATAACTCAAAAGGGCATCCGTCACTATTCTAGCATTTGGGGGTTAACAGTGTTGGCTTCCCAGGCGAAAAGAATTTTGCCCCAATAGCACCATCCCTACATGCTCATGAGTTGCTCACTGTTTATGGTCAGTGCGGCGCCTGGTGTGTGGCGACGATGAATGGTCCACTCAGAGTAGCGGGGAGTGTCACTCAATCCCTGTATGGCGAGACTGCTAAAGAACGCTCGGATTTCTCGATGAAGGCAGAACCCGTGAAATCACGCGCTTGGTCCAGTCGCGCTTTCACGGGTGTTTGTCCCCCTGTGTTTTTGCCATCGCTCGAACACGGGGTACGGTGATTGAGCTACCCGTGTTTTTTGTTGTTTAGCGACCTGTCAATTGTTCCAATTGTTCGGGATAGCGTGCCCCTTGCACCTGGATTTTAGAGGCGGCGGTGTTGATCTCGCGGAGATCGTCAAGCGTCAATTCCACCTTCACAGCCCCAAGATTCTCTTCTAGACGCGTCAGCTTCGTCGTCCCTGGAATGGGCACGATCCAGGGCTGTTGAGCCAACAGCCACGCGAGGGCGATTTGTGCTGGTGTTGACTGCTTTCGCTTCCCGATATCCTCCAGCAAATCGACCAAAGCTTGGTTGGCTTGCCGTGCTTCTGGCGTAAAGCGGGGGAGGGTGTTGCGGAAATCTGTGCGGTCGAACTCCGTGTTCTCCTTGATTTTCCCCGTGAGGAAGCCTTTTCCCAATGGACTGTAAGGAACGAAGCCGATCCCTAGTTCTGTAAGTGTCGGGAGTATCTCTGCTTCGGGCTTTCTCCACCACAGGGAGTATTCACTCTGCAGTGCGGTGACCGGTTGAACGGCGTGTGCCCGCCGAATCGTTTGTGCCCCTGCTTCGGAGAGGCCGAAATGTTTAACTTTGCCAGCTTGAATCAAGTCTTTCACTGCCCCTGCTACATCTTCGATGGGCACCGCTGGGTCCACACGGTGCTGATAGAAGAGATCGAGTGCCTCAACTTTGAGGCGACTGAGGGATGCCTCAGCTACCTGCTTGATGTGCTCTGGTCGGCTATCTAATTCGCTCCACCGTGATTCACCAGAGGAAGATGGTTTGAATCCAAATTTGGTGGCGATCACCACATGCTCACGGAAGGGCGCGAGAGCTTCTCCCACGAGTTCTTCGTTGAGGAACGGTCCGTACACTTCTGCCGTGTCGAAGAATGTCACGCCGCGCTCGACGGCGGATCGGATCAAGGCAATCATCTCCTGTTTATCAGCGGGGGGACCATAAGAAAAGCTCATGCCCATACAACCAAGACCGAGAGCAGAAACGGTTAAGGTGCTTTTTCCCAGTGTGCGCTGTTGCATCATGTTCTCCTAACTGGGCGCCAAAGGCAGCAATCCAATTTGCCAAATGGCAACTTTCTTCGCGGCCTACGGCTGCAAGTGAGTTGCCAAAAACCTGTTGGATCGAATGAATTGGTGTAAAACTGGTGTCAAAAGCGCCCCAACCATGATTTTTACTGGTTGGGGCGCTTTGCTGAGGCCTGGATTTATCAGGCTTCGTAGAGGGTGTGCCCGGTGGGATTTGAACCCGCGACCTTTGGTTCCGCAAACCAACGCTCTAATCCGCTGAGCTACGGGCACAGATGACAGTGAGTTTGAGCAATGTTGCCGCGACCTCACAGAGAATAGTCTACCTCATGAAATCGCAACTGTCAAGCACATTCACCTAAAGAAATAGGTGTCAGACGGAAATTCAAATGCCCACCACTGGTGCGGACAGGCCCTCGGTGAAATAGGCATACGACATATTCACGGTGCTGCGGGCAAAGCCGACGCGACCTGTCGCATCGATGACGATGAGGCCCCCGGTGCCACCAATCCGCGTTTGCACCACGTTTATGACCTGGCTTGCCGCTGCCTGGGCGTCCATTCCACGTCCCAATGCCTCTGCCACACGGCGCGCCACCTGCATGCGGATGAACGCTTCGCCGTCGCCTGTGCAGGCGATGCCCCCAACGCCATCCTCCGCGTAAAAGCCAGCACCCGCGATGGGGGTGTCACCTACGCGGCCCTCTGGCTTGCCCAGATAGCCACCAGTCGATGCCGCCGCCACGATATGCCCGGCGGCATCGAGGGCCACCGCGCCGACCGTGCCGTGCTTGCCCTCATGGTCGAGCCCACTGGCATCGGCTGGCAATGGTTGCGAGGGCATCCGCTGGTAGGACTGCACGAAATGCATTGGATCGATAAATGGGATTCCTTGCGTGGCGGCCAGTGCCTCCGCGCCCTCACCCAGCAGCAACACCTGGGGGGAAGCCAACACTGCCTGCGCCAGCAGGATGGGATTTTGGATGCGCCGCACCCCGGCCACCGCGCCAACGCCCAGCGTCGCGCCGTCCATGATGCCCGCGTCCAGTTCGGCGTGGCCCGCCGCCGTCAACACCGCGCCCGTGCCCGCGTTGAAAGTGGGGTCGTCTTCGAGCGCGACGACGGCGGCCATCACGGCCTCCATCGCTGAATGCCCCTGGCGGAGGACCTCCCAACCGATGCGCGCGGCAGCGGCGCAGCCTTGGCGCGCGGCAGCCTGGCGCTGCGGGGCAATGGCCCCCGCCCCCCCATGAACGATCAGAGCAATAGGCATAAAGCAAGCGACTCCTTTGGCGCGAGATGCTTGCCTCATTGTAACATGCGCGCCTGCAACGTGGGGCGGCGTCTCACAACCGGATCTCGGCCTTGCTCGTTTCGATTACGCTGGGCGGCACTGGCTCTGTTGGGGGAACTGGCAAATGCACAAAGAAGGTCGATCCCTTGCCGGGGACGCCCGCACTCTCGACCCAGATCTTGCCGCCCATCACCTCCGCGAGCGCGCGACACAGATAGAGCCCCAGGCCATTGCCCACCACTTTGGAGGCGAGGTCGCGGGGAAGGCGGGCGAAGCGCTGGAACAGGAGTGGGGCTTGCTCTGGTGGGATCCCCAACCCATAGTCGCGCACCAAGATTTCCATCATGCGGTGGGATTGCGTTTCGGTGCGGCCCCGCCGTCCAGCCACCTCGCGCAGCGCCATGGTCGGCGCGGCAGTCACTTCGACGGGGGCATCGGGGGGCGAATACTTGACCGCATTAGAGATGAGGTTGGTGAAGATCTGCTGCAAATGGACGGGGTCGCCCCATATTTCATACTGTGGGGCCACCCGAATGCGCAGTTCGCGGTCCTGCATCGTGGCTTCGCGGGGATCGATCAAGCGCACCGCGACGGCGATGACATCGCGCACATTGACGGCCTGTGGGGTGAAGTTTTCGATGCCTTGATCTAAGCGTCGCGTTTCCAAGATGCTGTTGAGCAAAGCGCGTAAATCCTGCCCTGCCTGGTTCGCCTCGGTGACGATCATATCGAGCCGTTCGAGCGATGCCCGGTTGCG